>JBBSOM010000591.1:0-3044 GCA_038259715.1 Longimicrobiales bacterium | reverse complement strand
CGCCGGCATGTTCCGGGCTCAGGCCCGAGCGACCCCGGACGCTCCGGCCCTGCGTGCGGACGAGGGAAGCCTCACCTTCCGGGAGCTGGATCGGCAGTCGGATGCGGTGGCCCGTGCACTCGTGGACGCCGGCGTGGCGCCGGGCCGGGTCGTCGCGCTGCATGCCCGGTGTTCGGTGGCCGCGCTCGTGGGCCTGCTGGGCATAGTGAAGGCGGGGGGCGCCTGGCTCCGGGTGGACCCGGAGCAAACGCAGGCCCGTCGGCGACACCTGATGCACACAGCCGATGCGTGCGTGATCCTGAGTGACCGGGCCATCCCGGACGATCTCCGGGCCGGTCGGGCCGTGCTCCTCCTGGAGGCGCTGCTTCAAGGGGCGCGGCTTCAAGACGTCAGGCTTCAAGACGATGGCGAGACCGGCGCCCTGGACGTGATCGTGGGACCCGACGACCTCGCCTACCTGATTCCCACGTCGGGCTCGACGAAGGACCCGTCCGGATCGACGGAGGACCCGTCCGGATCGACGGAAACCCCCGAGCTTGCGGCCGTGCCGTGGAGCCAGGTCCTCAACCGTCTGTACTGGATGTGGGATGCCACGCCCTTCGCCGCCGGCGACGTCTGCTGCCAGATAACCGATCTGGGCTCCGCGGACACGTTCCGGGAGGTCTTCGGCGCTCTGCTCCGGGGCGTTCCCGTGGCGGTCGTCTCCGACGCCGTTGTGCGGGATCCGTTCGCGCTCGTGGCGGCGCTGGCCCGGCATCGCGTCAGCCGGATACGGCTCGCACCGACGCTCCTCGCCGTCCTGCTGGAGAGCTTCCCCGATCTCGCGCGCAGGCTTCCCGACCTCACGTTCTGGGTCTCGAGTGGAGAGCCCCTCCATCGCGACGTGGTCGACCGGTTCACACGTACGCTGCCGGAGGCCCGACTCTTCCAGGTCTACGGTAGCCCTGTGGTCGGGGACGTGGCGTGGTGTGAGGTGGGCGCGGAGGACGTCGACCGGGGGCGGATCCCCATCGGCCTGCCCATCGACAACGTCCGGCTCCACGTCGTGGACCGCTACGGACGGAGCGTGCCATCTGGAGTGCCCGGCGAACTATGTGCTGCCGGTGCGGGTCTGGCGACCGGATTCGTCGACGATCCCGAGCCCACCCGCGGGCGCTTCGTCCAGGTGGGGAAGGGTGGCCGGGCCGAGGGTGCCTACCGCACGGGCGACCGGGTGGTCCTGGGCCCCTACGGGTTGGAGTTCCTGGGCCGAATGGACGATGGGTCCGTGTGGCGGGCGGGCGAGGACCGAGCCAGGCCGACATCGGGAGGTCGCGGGACCCTGGCGCCCTCCGAGGCGTTCGTGGCTCCCCGGACGCCCACCGAGGAGCGGCTCGTGGCCATCTGGACCGAGCTTCTGGACGCCGAGCGGGTCGGGGTGCACGACAATTTCTTCGAGATCGGCGGCCATTCGCTGAACGCGACCCGCCTGGTTTCCCGCATCCGCGCCGCGTTCGCGGTGGCCCTGTCCCTCGAGGACGTGTTCCGGACCCCGACGGTAGAAGGGCTGGCGACGCGCCTCACGGTGCGCGGGTAGTCCGGACGTGCGTTTCCACCGCTATAATCCGCAAGCGTCGCCGACGCTCCGCC
Organism: Longimicrobiales bacterium; assembly: GCA_038259715.1. Classification (GTDB taxonomy): domain Bacteria; phylum Gemmatimonadota; class Gemmatimonadetes; order Longimicrobiales; family Gaopeijiaceae; genus SZUA-318. The sequence goes on along the minus strand of JBBSOM010000591.1, from coordinate 1,415 downwards.
TCTTCTGTTTTCCCTATGGGGGCGGAGGCCTCGCCTCGTACAGCGCATGGCCCGCGGCGGTACCGAAAGGGGTGGAGGTCGCGTCACCCCAGTTGCCCGGACGGGACTCCCTGGTCGGCGTTGAGCCGGTGGTGGATCTTCCGACCCTGGTCGACCTGGTGGCGACAGGTATTCGCCCGCTCCTCGATCGCCCGTTCGTGATGTTTGGGCACAGCCTGGGCGCCCTTCTCGCCTTCGAGGCGACCCGCCTCCTTCGCCGGCAGGGCGGACCGTTGCCTCGACTGCTCATGGTGTCCGCGCGAAGCGCGCCCCATCTGCCGCCGACCCGCCCCGCGATCCATCACCTTCCCCGAGAGTCTTTTCTCGAGGAGTTCCGACGATACGGAGGCATGCCGGCCGACGGACGGGTCTCTGAAGAGTTGGTGGAACTTCTCCTTCCTGCCCTCCGCGCCGACATGCGTATGCATGAGGAGTACGACTTCGCCGAGGAGACTCCCCTGGACGTGCCCCTGGCCGCGTTCGGGGGCCGCGACGACCCGGAGGTCGATCGGGAGGAGTTGATGGCGTGGTCCGAGCACACGACGGCTGGGTTCCTCCTGCGGCTCTTCCCGGGTCGTCACTTCTATACCGGGGAAAGCCGTGGCGAACTCCTTGCCACCATTTCCGGCCTTCTGGGAAATCTCCTGCACTGACAGGTCACGGAAGACGCGAGCGACCCGTCAGCGCGCCGCTGGCACGATTCCTCCGATGATGATGTCGAGCACGGCGTCCCGGAGCGGGTAGGGTCCGCCCTCATCGGGAAGGCCGTGCCACTCGGTCGTGGCCACGACGAGCAGGTTCAGGCGAGGAACGACGTAGATGAATTGACCGCCGTAGCCCCATGCGAAATAGGCCTTCTGCTCCCGGTCGATCCACCAGAGGAAGCCGTAGGTCATCGCGGAAATGGGACCGGCGGAGAGGCTCCATGAATAGCGCGGCTGGGTGACGTCCCTGATCCAGTCGGACGGAACTACGGCGAGGGTTCCGGACTGACCGTTCTGGAGCATGAGCTGCCCCAGGCGGGCCAGGTCCCGAGCACGAAGGTCGAGGCCGGCGCCTCCGTTGACGCGGCCGTCGCTGAGGGGTTCCCACGCGCGTTTCCGGATACCGAGAGGGCCGAACAGAACCTCATCGGCGTAGTCTGCGAGGGGGCGGCCCACCGCTTCCTCGAGAAGCACGCCAAGGAGGTAGACGGCGGCTGAATTGTAGACAAAAGCGGTTCCCGGATCCTGAACGAGAGGGCGAGCGAGGAGGAACCCCACGTGGTCGTCGGAGAGGATCCACTGCTCGTAGTCGCTGAGCGTGCCTTCGTTCCACTCGAAACCGCCACTCATGGTCAGAAGGTCCCGAATGGTGATCTTCTGTTGTTCGGGTCG
>JBBSOM010000590.1:0-3047 GCA_038259715.1 Longimicrobiales bacterium | reverse complement strand
GCCACGACGAGGGTGTCCTCCCCGGCATTCTCCACCGCGGGAAAGAGCCGCTGGCCGCCGATGGTCAGAGACAGGTCGTAGTGCTCCTTTTCGAAACCGAACGAGCCCGCCATGCCGCAGCAGCCCGCGTCCAGAACGTCGACCGTGGCCCCAGGAATGGCGCGTAAGAGGCGAACGCTCCCCTGGAGGGCGCCGGCAGCCTTCTGGTGGCAGTGCCCGTGGAAGAGAATGCGCCGCCCCGCCACCTCGGACGCGGGATCGGGCCGGAGCGAGCCGTCCAACAGGGCCTCGGCCAGTAGGTCGTCCACCAGCCGCGCCTGAGCGGCTATGGCCCTGGCGCCCTCGGCCTCGTCCGGCGTACCAGATCCCTCCGCCAAAGCGGGGAGCTCGTCCTTCAGTGTGAGCACGCACGACGGCTCACACCCGACGATCGGCACGCCCGCGCCCGCGGGGCCGCGCAACTCCTGCACGAGAGCCCGCTGAGCCTTCCATGCCTCGCGGAGCATCCCCTTCGAGATGAGCGACCGACCACAGCACACGCCGTCGACCAGGCGCACATCCCAGCCGGCCGCGTCCAGCAACTCGATGGAGGCCTGGCCGATCTCGGGCTCCGTGTAGCTGGTGAAGGAGTCGGCCAGGAAAAGAAGCGGCCCGCGCGAGGACGTGCCGCTTCTCGGCGAACGGGACCGCCGGGCCGCCTCGAACCGCTTGAACCGACGCTGCAGGGTGTCCCGTTGGAAGCGAGGCAGCGGCCGTCGCCGATCGATGCCCACCACCCGCTCCATGAGCGCCCTCACCGGGCCAAAAGCACCGGGGAGGTTCGACAGGGGGGCCAGCGCCGAGCCCACCCGGTTCAAGGTGCGGACGTTGCCGAACAGGCGTGTCCGGAGCGGGATCCCGTGCGCCTCGTGGTGGTGGGCCAGAGCCTCCGACTTCAGCGTGGCCATGTCCACCGACAGCGGGCATTCGCTCTTGCAGGCCTTGCACTCCAGACAGAGGTCGAGGACCTCGTGGAGGCGGGCTTCTCCCAGCGCGGCACGGGGGTCAGGTATGGACAAGGCCTCCACCAGCGCCATCGCGCGGCCCCGGGTGGAGTGCTCCTCCTCCTTCGTGGCCATGTACGAAGGGCACATGCCTCCACCCCCTGCCGGCGACTTCCGGCACGCCCCGATCCGTTGGCACTGGTTGGCCGCGCCCCGCATGCCACCGTCGCCCGGGAACGCGAAGTGCGTGTCGAGGGCCGGTGCCCGCGGCAGCGCCGGCTCCCGCAGGTGCTCGGTCATGGGGGGTACGTCCACCTTCTTACCCGGGTTCAGCCGGCCGTGCGGGTCGAACGTCCGCTTCACCTCCTGCATCAGCCGATAGTAGGCGTCCCCGAAGAAGCGCCGGTTGAATTCGCCGCGAGCCAGGCCGTCGCCGTGCTCGCTGGCGTTCATCCCGTCGAAGTCCATCACCAGTTCCAGGACCGCTTCGGCCACCGCTCGCATCCGGGCAGGTTCACCGGAACGGCCCAGGTTCATGAACGGGCGGATGTGCAGACACCCCGCCGACGCGTGGCCGTAGAAGCCCGCCCGCAGGCCGTGGGCCTCCAGGATCGACGCGAAGCGCCGCGTATACTCCGCGAGTCGGTCCGGGGCCACAGCGGTGTCTTCCACGAAGGCGGTGGACCGATCTCCTCCCGTCCCTGCCGCCATGAGCAGGCCGAGGCCCGCTTTCCTCAAAGCCCGGAAGCCGGCTTGCTCCTCCGGGGTCGGCGCCGCCACCACGGCGTAACCCAGTCCCTCCGCCTTCCACCGGGCCCGGAGTCGGTCGATGTCAGCTGCGGCTTCGGGCGCCGTGTCGGCATAGAACTCCACCCACAGAATGGCCCCGGGATCCCCCTCCAGGTGCTCGGCGAGGTGGCGGTGTACGGACGACTGCCGAGCCAGGTCCAGGATCATCTTGTCCATCAACTCCACCGTCGTGGCGCCCTCCTCCAGCGCGACGGGGGACGCTTCGATGGCCTCGTTCACGGACCCGAAGTGCCCCACCAGGGCCGCGATGGCACCCGGCCGCCGCACCAGGCGCACCGTGGCCTCCACCGCCACGGCCAGCGTGCCCTCGGATCCCACCACCAGGTGCGACAGGTTCAGCGGGCCCCCCTCCGGGAGGACACGCTCCAGGCGGTAGCCTCCGGAGCGACGCCAGTGCGACGGCACCGAGGTCCGGATCACCTCGGCGTTCTCCTCCACCAGCGCCGGGATCACCCGATAGAGGGAGCTCTCCAGGGTGTCTCCCCGCGCCCTACGCGCCACCTCGTCGGCGGCGAGTGCCTCGAAGCGGGCGGCGCTGGCGTCGGCGAGCACCACGTCCATGCCGGCCACGTGATCGATGGTCATGCCGTAGCGGGCGGAGCGGGAGCCGCACGAGTTGTTGCCGATCATCCCGCCGATGGTGGCCCTGTTACCCGTGGAGGTGTCCGGCGCGAACAGCAGGCCATGCACGGCGACGGCTCGGTTCAGGTCGTCTTGCACCACACCGGGTTGCACCCGCGCGGTGCGCTCCTCCGGGTCCACCGCCACGATATCGCGCATATGCCGCGACATGTCCAGCACCACGGCCCGCCCCACCGTCTGGCCGGCCAGGCTGGTGCCCGCACCCCTGGGCAGCACCGGTACGTCGAAGCGCCCCGCGATCTCCACCGCGGCCCGGACGTCGTCCCGGTCGCGAGGGAAGACCACGCCCAGGGGCTCGATGGCATACATGCTGGCGTCGGTGGAGAAGATCCGGCGACTGTAGGAGTCGAAGCGGACCTCGCCGGCGAGTTCGCCCCGAAGAGCCTCCTCGAGCGACCGCCCCCGCTCCGCGGACTCACCCACGATGCCCAGGCCTCGCCCGTGTCCTCGCCCGCATTGACGCCCCTCCCGGCCGCCGCCTAGACTCCCCGTCGCGAGCGCTCGGGCCGGAGGGTGGTCCCCTGCGTCGCCCCCCCTTCATCGAGGACGCGGAACCGTGACCCGACCCCCGACAGGATGGCACTTCCTCCAGCTCCCCGGGCCCACCAACAT
>JBBSOM010000589.1:0-3053 GCA_038259715.1 Longimicrobiales bacterium | reverse complement strand
GGTGGTGGGCGTGGCGTACGAATCCGACATGCGGCAGGTACGCGAGGTGCTCGAAGAGACGGCGAATGCTATCGACTGGCGCCTCGATTCCCACGAGCCTGTGGTGCTCATGACGGCCTTCGGGAGTTCCTCCGTGAACTTCGAAGAGTCGGTGTGGACGAACGATCCCTGGCACGCACGCCGCGCGCAGTCGGCGTTGTACGAAGCCATCTGGTGGGCGTTGAAGGAAGCGGGCGTCGTGATCGCGTTCCCGCAGCTCGACGTGCACTTCGATCCGCCGGTGAACGAGTCGCTGACCCAACTCCCACGCGCCTCCTGACATCCCGGACCTCGATGACCGTGGCCAAGGACCCGCTCAAGGACCTGGAGCTCCTGCTCCGGTCCCACTACGGCCTCATCTATCTGGACACGGTGGAGGAGGAACGCGCGGAAGGATTGCTGCGGCACCTGGCGGACGCCGTGGGGATCCCGTTCTTCACCTGGACACGTTCGCGAGGGTTGGTCCGGAGCGGGGGAGAGCCGCTCTACGACTCCAAGGACCCGGTCAAGGCGGTCCGCAACATCGAGGCGGCGCATCAGGATGCGCTCTACCACCTCCAGGGCATGATGCGGAGTCTGGGCACGCAGGAACTGCTGCAGGCGCACCTGAGGGACGCGGCGAAGGCGCTGGAGCGCTTGGAAGGAACGATCGTCATCACCGGCGACGGCGCCGATCTGCCGGCGACGCTCAAGGAGATCGCGGCCGTGGTCACGCTGCCGGGACCGACGGACCAGGAACTCCGCGACATGATCGGACGCATCGTGCGGGACATGTCGAGGCGTCAGCCCATCGAGGTCTCACTGAGCCGCGACGAGACGAACTCGCTCGTGAAGGCCCTGTCCGGACTCACGCTCATGGAAGCGGACAAGATCCTCACCAAGGCCATCGTGGAGGACGGCCAACTCGGCCCCGAGGACATCCGCCGCGTCATCGACGCGAAACGCGAGGTGGTCGAGCGTGAAGGGCTGCTCGAGTACACGCCCACCGAGGCCACGATGGCGGAAATCGCCGACCTGAAGACGCTGAAGGCATGGCTGGCCAAGCGGACCGCGGTGGTGAAGAGTCCAGAACAGGCGGAACGCTTTGGGCTCGACTTCCCCCGGGGCGTCCTCCTGCTCGGCGTACCGGGATGCGGAAAGAGTCTATCCGCAAAAGCCGTGGCATCCGAATGGGGTCTCCCGCTCCTCAAGCTCGATCCCTCCAACCTGTACAACAAGTACATCGGCGAGAGCGAGTCCAACTTCAAACGCGCCATGCAGGCCGCCGAGCGCATGGCGCCCGTCGTGCTCTGGATCGACGAACTGGAGAAGGCCTTCGCGGCCGGTGGCTCGGAGGACGGAGGCGTCTCGCAGAGGATCCTCGGCAGCTTCCTCACCTGGATGCAGGACCGCAGCCACAATGTCTTCATCGTGGCCACCGCCAACGACGTCCAACGCCTGCCTCCCGAACTGCTCAGGAAAGGTCGCTTCGACGAGATCTTCTTCGTCGATCTGCCGGACGAGGCCACGCGCGCTGACGTCTACCGCATCCACATCGGGAGTCGGGGGCACGATCCGTCCACGTTCGACCTGGCCGCCCTCGCCTCCGCGTCGGACGGTTTCAGCGGGTCGGAGATCCAGCAGGTGGTCGTGAGCGGGCTGTACACCGCGTTCGCGAGCCAGGCGGCGCTCACGACCGACGCGCTGCTCGTCGAGGTCCGGCAGACGCGTCCGCTCTCCGTGACGATGGCCGAGCGCGTGGACGCCATGCGATCCTGGGCGCAGGGGCGGACCGTCCGCGCGAACTGAACCCACGGCCGCCCGCCGCCGGGGCGGGCGGGACCGGCTACACCTCGGTCAGGAGGTCCGGGTCGTCGACGCGGGCCGAATTCACGCGGGTCGACACCACACGCGCATCCAGCGCTCCTTCTGGGGCCGATCGCACGAGCCCGCGGAGTCGGGCGGGGTCAGCGTGCTGGGTGAGCCACAGCGCTCGGTCCTCCGGGGCGACAATGAGCGGCATGCGGTCGTGCACGCCGCGAACGTCGGCGTTGGCGTCCACGGTCAGGATCGCGAAGCCGTCCCGGGGTTCATGGCCAGGCAGCTCCCAGTGTTCCCAGATGGCCGCCAACGCGAGCAGGCCTCCACCCACGGGATGAAACCAGTGCGGCACCTTGGTTCCGGCCTCCGTTCGCCATTCATAGAAGCCGTCGGCCGGCACCAGGCACCGACGGTGCGCGAAGGCTTCCCGGAAGGAACGGGCGCGCGCCGCGGTCTCCGCACGCGCATTGATCCAGCCGCTTCCGGGCTCGTCCGCACCGGCGGGCAGGAAGCCCCAACGTAGAAGTCCCATGCGCCGGCCACGCCGGTCTTCACCCACCACGGGCGCGAGCTGACCCGGGGCGACGTTGTAGCGAGGCTCCCAATCGAAGGCGAGATCCGGAACGTCGAACACCTCGACGAGTTCGTCGGGTGGTGCCGCCAATGTGTAGCGCCCGCACACCTGCTACTCGAGCGGCTCGGGGTCCGGGCCCCTGCGCACGTATCGCGCGTCGTCCCAGCGGCGCCGGCGCAGCACGAGCACGTCTCCTGCGTCCTCCTCCTTCCGGAAACCGAGGAGGTGGAAGAGCTGGAGCGCGTACCAGCGCGCGACCCGCTTGTTGACGCGCACCACGTCCGGCATCGCGGAGTCGCCGTGCACCCCTGGCAGGTGGCGAGCGAGTCGGTCCACACGCAGTCGGCGCAGCAATCGAGATACAACGAGCCAGAACGGCGTGACCTGCCGGACCACGAAGAACCCGTCCTCCCCCTGGGCCTGGTAGAGAGGCATGAGCACACGACCGCGCTCGCGCACCCTCACCTCCCCGCGCACGTCGTGGGCGATGGCCTGCCCTGCCGCGAGTGGCTGGAAATTCCTATATCCCGGCTCCATGCGGAAGCGGTCTTCCGGGGTGATCGCGTGTCGATACCGCATTTCCAGAACTTCGGGTATTCCTCGAGTGTCCTCGCGCAGGAGTTCCCGTCTCTCGACTGAG
>JBBSOM010000588.1:0-3053 GCA_038259715.1 Longimicrobiales bacterium | reverse complement strand
TCGGCGCGATCGGCATGGTGGGCGACGCCATCAACGGCGGTTTCGCGAATCTGACGAACCCGATCGCCAACGTGCTGCCCGCCTTCCCCGCGGCCACCATCACCTCGATGTACCTGGGGTTGCCGCACACGCACACCCACCCGCCCAGCCTCATTCCGCCGGCCCCGCCGGTGCCGCTGCCATCCCTCGGCGCGGTGATGTTGGGCACGAGCGTGAAGGTGCTCATCAATGGCATGCCCGCCGCGCGCTGCGGCGACATCGGCCTCGCGCCTACCTGTTGCGGCTTCACGCCATTCTTCCAGATCAAGACCGGCTCTTCGAACACCTTCATCGGCGGCAACCGGGCGGCGCGCATGCTCGACATCTGCCAGGCCTGCGCCTCGGCCGACAAGCGCGAGGAGGGGATCGACGCCGGGAAGGTGATGGGCGCCATCGGCGCGGCCGCCCGTGGCATCCAGACCGCGCAGAAGGCCTTGGCCATCGGTGCCATCGCCATGGACGCCGTGGACGCGGCCGTCGAGGACGACGCGGCGCTGCAGGCGGCGAAGGCCATCGCCGCCGCGATGGCTGCGGCCCAGATGGCGGCGGACAAGGCGGCCGAGGCGCTGACGAAGACGATGGGAAAGGACCCGGCGGGCGTGCCCCCGAAGGTGATCGGTGCGATCACCCTGGGTTCCCCGAACGTGCTGATCGGTGGGTTCCCGATGATCAACATCCCGAACCCGGCGGAGCTTCTGCTGAAGCGGCTGGCGCGGTACAAGAAGAAGCGCCCGCCGGCAGAGGGAGAAGGCGAGGGGACCGGGTCGTGTCCCGGCTGACCCCCTGCGGGCCCACCCGCGCCAACAGCGTCCTCGTGGGCGACCCGGTCGACGTGATGACGGGCGTGCAGTACGACGTCGCGCTCGACTTCCTCATCGCGTGGTCCTTCCCCTTCGAGTGGCGGCGCTACTACAGCACGGCGCGCGCCCACGAGCATCTGGCCCTGGGCTGGGGCCATACCCACGGGTACGACCACCGCCTCCGTTTCACCGTCAACGGCTTGGTCTACGTCGACCCTGCCGGCACCCCGCACGAGTTCGCGTATCCGGAGGCCGACGGCGAGGTGACGGCCTCCGACAGCGGGACTCTCAAGCGCATCGACGAGCACACGTTCCGCGTCAAGGTGTTCGGAACACCGGCGTGCGAGTTCCAGTTCTTCGACCCGGCCTATCCGGCCCAGCTCCGGAAGGTGTTCCGCGGGGCGAGCTTTCACGAGCTACGCTACGCGAACGACGGGCGCTGGATCGGGTTGGCGTACCAGGACGAGCGGCCCCTGCGCATCGACGCCGACGCCGAGGGGCGCGTGCACGGCTTGTACTGGGCCGATCCCGAGACCGGCCGGGAACGGGCGCTCTGGGAGGGCCGCTACAACGAGGCGTGGAACCTCGTGGCCGTGTCGGACCCGTACCGCACCACGCAAAGCTTCGCTTACGATGCCGCGCACCGGATGATCGGCCGCAGGGACCGGCGCGCCTACGGGTTCGTGGCGACGTACGACACCGAGGGCCGATGCGTCTACTCCGCCGGGGAGGACGGCGTGCAGGAGGTGCGCCTCCGCTACGAGCCCGACGAGGGCACCTTCGTGACGCGGGCGGACGGAGGCACCTGGCAGTACGTCCACGGCGCGGAGGGCGTGACGCAGATCATCGATCCCTACGGCGGGGTGACCCAGCGCGTCTACGGCGAGGATGGCTTGCTGGAGCAGGAGGTCGGGCCCGAAGGAGAGGTGCTGCGGGAGCTCGCCGACGAGGAATCGGGGCTGGTGCGCGATCCCTTCGGCGAAGCCGACGGGATGACCCTCCCTCTGGGTGATCCCTGGTTCGAGGAGGCACGGCGCCTCGACGTGCCCCGCGACGCCCTGGGATGGGAGGGCTACGGCTCGTCCCAATCCCGGCACGCGATCCGCCTTCCGACGGGCGAGGGCAAGTGGATGCGCGATCTGCCGCCGTCCGTCGCGCTCACCCTCACGCTCGCGAGCGGTGGCGCGCGCGGCACGACCGCCCCGGACCCAGGTGACGGTCGCGCGCCCGTATACGCGGAGCCCGCGCCGAAGAAGTCGATGCGCGTGCCGACGCGACCCGGCACCCTGCAGCACGACGCGTTCGGAACGCTTGTCGCTTATGCGCTGCCCACGGGTGAGCGCGCGCGCTGGTTCTATGATCCCAACGGCAACGTCGTCCGGTACGTCGACCACGCCGGGGCAGAGTGGCGCTTCGAGTACGCGTCCTGGAACCTGCGGGTGCGCGAGATCGACCCACTGGGGCATGCGGTCTCGTACGCGTACGACCGAGTCGAGCACCCGACGCGGGTGACGGACGGGGGCGGCACGGCGACGGAGCAGGAGTTCGACCTGAAGGATCGCCTCGTCGCCCGTGGTCGTCACGGCACGCGCCGCGACGCCTTCGCATACGACCGTTCGCGCGGCCTGGCGAGAGTGGCGACGAACGGCGACGAGCGCGTGACCCTGACGGTGGGGCCCAACCGACGCCCGATCGAGATCACCCCGGCCGGCCAGGCTCGCCGCGAGTGCGCCTACGACCAGCGGGGAAGGCTCCTCTCGGTTTCGGCGGAGGACGACGAGTCCGTCGCATTCACATACGCCGGCGTCGGCGAGCGCACGTCGGACCAGCAGAACGGCCTGGGCGTCGAGCGCGAGTACGCCGGCGGCCGGCTCGTGTCTTGCGCCGTCCTGGGGAACTTCGTGACGCGATACGTGCACGACCCGGACCGCGACGAGACCACCATCGTCGATCCGATGAATGGGCGGCATGTCCTGCGGCAGCTCGACTCCGGCGTCCATCTCCGGCGCAACGCGAACGGGACCGAGGAGCTCGCGCAGTTCGACTGGAACGGGCGGTGCCTGGTGAAGGTCCGCTTCCGACGGGGTACGCCGGCTCAGAGCTGGTCGCGCGTCTACGGCTACTCGCCGGTCGGCACGCTCTCCTCCGCGACCGACTCGGCGCGCGGGACGGCGAGCTACCGATACGACGCGGCCCATCGCCTCGTCGGCGCCG
>JBBSOM010000587.1:0-3058 GCA_038259715.1 Longimicrobiales bacterium | reverse complement strand
CCCCGTGAAGAGTCCTCTTGTGTCGAACGCGTGGTTGGGCGCACTGTCCGCAGACGTCCATAGAGAATCCAAGGGGGGTGGCTTCATGTTCGCTCCTTGCCCGTGCCGGGCCGTGTTCGCGCGTATCCTCGCCGGCGGGATACTTCTGCTTTTCGCCGGGCTCGGAAGCCCGCTCCGCGCTCAGGCCGATCCGGGGTGGAAGCTGCCGATCGAGTTCCTCCAGGGCCTCGCGTCGAGGGAGGGCCAGCCGGTGCGGCCCTATCTGGCTTCGATCGCGGTGGTGCCCGGCTATGCCACCCCCTCCATCCGCGCGGGCCTCCGCGTCTCGGCCGACTACGAGAACCCCGACTGGACCGTCCGCTTCGGGCCGAGGTTGGAGATCCCGGTGATCTCCATGAGAGCCAATATCGGGCTGCTCCTGGGCGCCGAAGGGACCACCAACTCCGATGGAGACGTGCGCGCGGGCGCTGGCCTCACTTTCGACGTCGACGGTCTCATCCGCGCTGGAGTGTGGGGCGGGTGGGACGAGGTCCGGGACGGTGGGTGGTTCGGGATCACGCTCGGGACCGATCCCACCAGTTGGTTCGGCTGCGTCAAGAGCAGCATCAACCCAAACCACTGTTTGGGAGCGAGCCGTGAGTCGAGCGCTGGTCGTGAGCGGGGGTGGCTCCAAGGGCGCGTACGCCGTCGGCGTAGCCAAGGTCCTCATGGAGGAGAAGGGTCTCGACTTCGACATGTTCTGCGGAACGAGCACCGGGGGGCTGGTGACCCCGTTCCTCACCGTGGGGAGACTCGACATGGCCGAGAAGTTCTACACCACCGTGAAGACGAAGGACATCCTCAAGTACCGTTCGGCGTCGCAGATCCTCAAAGGACCTTCGTTCGCCGACTTCGGGCCGCTCTACGACAAGCTCCAGGAAGCCGTCGACGAGATCGGGATGAAGGTCCTCACCTCGTCGACGCGGATGTTCCTCACGACCACCCGCCTTCAGGACCGGCAGTCGGTCTTCTTCCATAACCTCGACGCGCCGGCGGGGCTGGAGGGTCTGATCCTGGAGAAGATCACCGACGTCCAGACGCTGCGCAGGGCCATGCTCGCGACAGCCAGCATGCCCGGATTCGCCGAGCCGGTGCAGATCACGGACCCGGAGGGCAGAACCTACCAGCACGTTGACGGCGGGGTGAGGGAGAACACCCCCCTCATGGTGCCCGTCGCCCTCGGTGTCGAGGAGATCTACGTGATCCTGTTGAGTCCCCAGGGCGACCAGGGGCCTCCCCCCACCTACGACGAGAAGCCCTACGACAAGCTGCCCGCGGTCGTCGGCCGCACGGCCGACGCGCTCACGACCGACGTCTCCGAGCACGACATCAGCGCGGTGACCCAGGCCAGGGAGCTCAGGAAGCTCTTCGACGGAGCTGCCAACTCGATCTCGCATGACACGACGCTGACGGGCCAGCAGGTCCGCGACGCCCTGACCGCGGCGAACCCGAAGCTGGGCGCGCTCGCCAACACGGATGCTGAAGCAGGGCGAGACCGACGCCCGGGCGCAGTTGGGCTGAGGAGATACTGATGACGGCGTCTCCATCACCCAGTTGGTACGACACCATCTATCCGTCCGCGCTCAAGGAGGCCGAGGCTCGACTCGTGGCGCGGCGGCGTGCGTTCTCCACCGGCCTAGGTGGGCCTAGGTGCCCGGACAAACCTGGCGCTCAGCGTGCTCCTCGGCTTCGCGAACGTCAGGCGCGGCTCCTGGTGGAACAGCGGGATCGACCCCGCAACGGACCCATCCGCAATTTCCGCAGGAATCGACGATGAACCAGTTCTTCGGCGAGGCGCAGTGGGAAGGCTACCGCCGGCTGGGAGAGCACATCGCGAGCCGCATTTTTCGGCGAGTATCCCGACTCCCTTTCGTCGTATCACCGGATCAGACCCCGAGCACCTCTTCGGCAATGAAGGCCGCCACGCGATCGGCGCCACCCTGCTCACGCTTCGGCGCCCGGGGCAGGTCGAGCAACTCCGGCACGCGATCGATCCACGATCCGCCCGGGAAGTCGGCGGCAGGAACCTCGAAGCCGGGCAGCGTGGCCGCGACCCAACGACGCAGCGACTCCGTCTCCCGAAAGTCGGCGCGGGTCACATAGGCCAGCGGCAGGCCTTCGTGCCACACCTCGGCCACCGTGCTGTACCCGAGCTTGGCGACGACCGCGTCAGCCGCGTGGAGGAAGTCCGGCATGTAGATGCGCGTTGCGTTGTCGAAGAGGAGCACGTTCCCCTCCTGGCGCGTAGCGGGGGCGCCGGTCACGACGAAGGTGACGTTCTCCACGGCGTGCAGTCGATCGACGAAGGGGAGCGCCTCGGGCACTCCACCCATCGTGACGACGACAATCCGCTCCCCGTCCCCAAGCCCTAGTTCGGTCCGTACCTCCGCGCGGGTGCGCCGGGGGCGCCGACCGATCGGCGGCGACCGCAAATCGGCACGCGGGTCGGGAACGCATACGGGCTCGGCCTGCACGTGCACCGTCGCCCGACCGAACCAGGTGGCCAGCTCTTCGGAGAGGGGCTTCAGCGCCGGCACGTCCTCAAAGAGCGGCTCGTAGAGCCAGGGCCACAGGAAATTCTCGATCAGCACGGACGGCAGCCCCGCGCGTTCGGCCACGGCGATCCCTAGCGGCGCGATGTCGCAGAGGACGGCCTTCACCCCCGCGCGCCGGACTTCGAGCGCCAACCCGTCCACCAGCGCGTCGTCGAAGGGCACGAGCGCGGCCAGCGCGCGCGCCGTGGCAGGGCCGTCGAACTCGAGCGAAGAGCGCTGGACGAAACCGACATCGGCCCGGAGTTCGTGCATCCGGTAGAGCCCGTGGACGGACTCGTCGAAAAACCACCGTGGCGTGGCCGCGTAGAGTTCGAAACGCGCATCGACTCGGCGCGACAGGGCTTCCATGACCGCACAAGCCCGCGCAGCGTGACCGAACCCATGCGGTGAGATGAAGACGGCGAGCAAGGGTCCACTCAAGCGGCAACCTCCTTCGCTATGGCGAGAAGACCAAGACCCGCAGT
>JBBSOM010000586.1:0-3066 GCA_038259715.1 Longimicrobiales bacterium | reverse complement strand
GACTCTCCGGCGGGTGAGCCCAACTCGAGACGGGTCGAGGGTTGGTCCTCCGTGCGGGAAGACGCCCAGAAAGTGCCGATGCCCACCGGCAGCTTCCCGTACGGCCGGAGGTCGAGGATGCGCTCGGCCGCGCGGTTCGCGTCGACGATGCGGCCCTTGCCGTCGAGAACGACGATCGGGTCCCGCAATTCCGTCATGACCAGCGTGCGCGCCACGGGGCCGAGGTCGATGAAGCGCCGTATCACCAGCCCGTAGGTCAGCACGCTCGCGCCCAGGGCGAAGCCCGCGGGGGTGAAGTTCGCCCACACCGCGCCGGGAACCATGAGCGTCTGGACGAAGGCGGGCGCTAAAGCGAGCGTGATGGCGAAGACTACCCATGAGACCGCGCTACGCGCTTTAGCGCACCACAGGTGGAGGGCCAGGACGATGCCCGCCCCGATCACGGCAGTGGCGCGTACGCCGAAGTACACCCAATGCCAGACCCCGTGCACCACCCCCATGCCGACGATGCCGTGCAGATCCACAGGCACGTGCGCCGATACAAGAAGACCTGAAGGGTCGCCGGTCAGTGCGAGTGCCATGATCAGCAGCGTCGGGATGCAGAGCGCCGCGAAAAGCCAACGCCAAGGCCGCAATCCGCGATGATCGTCCGCGTAGGTGAGCGCGAACGCCAGCCACGCGAGTGGAGCGAGCGCACCGGGCACGTGTGCGGCGTTCACCGTCCAGACCTTCACCTCCATGGGTGGGCTGATGACCGCCACCAGCCCGAGAAAGGCCCAAAGGCCGCCGGTGAACGAAGCGGCAATGAGCGCGCGGATACCCTGCTCGCCTCGGCGCGGCCACAGATACTCGAGGACACGGACGACAAGGAGGACGCCGAAGAGCGGGGGAAGCGCCCAGTAGGTGAGTTGGAGGGACCAGATCATACCCTAAATTCTCCCCGCCTGTACCCTGCTGGCAACGCCCGGACGCTCAAGCTCCGCCTGCCTCTACGCTGGCGCTGACGATCCGGGTCAGCTTCGGGAATGTGGCGTCGAGGTAGCGGTTGCCCTGGACCTGCGCCTGTGCCTGGTACGGGCCGTCGCCGCGTGGCGGACCGTCTCCGTAACCGTCATAGAAGTGGTCGACGACGTCCATGCCTTCGACGACCTCGCCGAAAGGTGAGAAGCCGCGTCCGTCCAGGGCAGGGTTGTCCCGGAGGTCGATGAAGACCTCCGTGGTCCGCGAGTTGGGGCCACCCTTGGCAAAGGACACACGTCCCCGCGTGTTGGACTGCACGACCGGATCGTCCACGATGATCGAGTTCTTCCAGGCGACGTTGATCCGACCGTCTCCGTTCAGGCCGAACTGCGCCATGAAATCGGGGAGGACGCGGTAGACACGCGTGTCGTCGTAGAAACCGTTCTTCACGAGGTTGTAGAAGCGGTCGACCCCGTTCGGAGACCATGTCCGGTGGACCTGAATCACGACGTCACCTACCGAGGTCGCGAGGCGCACGCGGAACGCGGTCGGCGCGGTCCCGGTAAGGCGCTTCGGCGCGAAGAGCGGATTGGGCGCCTCATGGGGGGTCTCCGCTTGCTTCTCCGAGTTGCCGCATGCGGGAAGGAGGATGGTCAGCAACGTCGCGAGGGTCTGAAAGCGGCGCATGGCGTGCAATCTCCGTGAAAAAGAATCGGGTCGTCCGCCCCGAAGGACAGACGACCCGACGGGGCCTACCGCCCGATCCACGCTCCTAGACCCTGGTCACGTTTTCGGCCGCGGGGCCCTTGGTCCCCTGCACGACCTCGAACTCCACGCGATCACCCTCTCCCAGGGTGCGAAAACCCTCGGACTGGATCGCGGAGTGGTGGACGAAGCAGTCCTTGCCACCGCCGTCGGGGGTGACGAACCCGAAGCCCTTCTGGTCGTTGAACCACTTCACGGTTCCTACGGTACGCATTCCGTACTCCTCCGTAGTGCGTCGTTCGTCGGAGTGCGTGGCATCGCGCCTTCGTCGGAGAAGCTGCTTTATGGATGCCTGGGGGTCAAGTTTTTTTCGGGTTGCCGGCGGCCCTATCGCGGTGCCAACGTCAAGTCCTTTCGGGGAACCACCCATGGAGCGCCCTTCCATGATCGACTTGCGAAGCGACACCGTCACCCTGCCTACCGACGCCATGCGGGACTTCATGGCCCGTGCCGCGGTAGGGGACGACGTGTACGGCGAAGACCCGACGGTGCGTAAACTGGAGGTGCGCGTCGCCGACCTGCTCGGCAAGGAAGACGCGGTGTACGTGCCCTCGGGCACCATGTCCAACCAGGTGGCGCTCCGTACGCACACGGAGCCGGGCGACATGGCCATCATGGACGCCAACGCCCACATGGCCATCAACGAGGGCGGGGGAGCCGCGGCGCTTTCGGGGGTGACGATCTACCGTGTGGACAGAGGCGGGATCTTCTCGGGCGGCGATGTCGAGGCGGCCGTCGGGGTCCCGCATCCCTTCAACCCACCCAACCACGCGCCGTTGGCCCGGCTCGTGTGTGTCGAGCAAACGCACAATGCCGGCGGTGGCGTGATCTGGCCGCTGGACACGCTTCGTTCGGTGGCCGACACGGCCCGGCGGCACGGGCTGGCGCTGCACATGGACGGCGCCCGCCTGTGGCACGCGTCCGCGGCGTCGGGGATCCCGGAGCACGAGTACGCAGCACTGTTCGACACCGTGAGCGTATGCTTCAGCAAGGGGCTCGGCGCGCCGGTCGGTTCCGCCTTGGTGGGGAGCGGTGCGCTGATCACCCGGGCCCGGCGCTTCAAGCAGATGTACGGTGGTGGCTTCCGCCAGGCGGGCATCCTCGCGGCGGGCGCGATCTACGCGTTGGAGCACCACCGCGATCGGCTCTCCGCCGACGTCGGGCGCGCGCGGCGCTTCGCGGAGGCGATCGCGGCGCTCGACGGCCTGACTGTCGACCTGACCCGGGTGCAGACCAACATCGTGCGCTTCGCGGTACCGGGAATGGGCGCGTCCGAATTCGTCGACCGGTGCCACGCGCTCGGCGTGCATATGCTGCCGAGTGGTCGCGACGGGGTCCGCG
>JBBSOM010000585.1:0-3071 GCA_038259715.1 Longimicrobiales bacterium | reverse complement strand
TCGAAGGGCCAGCGTCGAAAGCGCCGCCGCCACGGGGCGGGGGCCCTCTACGGTCTCGCGCTCGCCATCCTTTGCTGGGCAACCTGTCCACCACCTCTCCGTGAGCAACGAGGGTCACATCGCCTAAGCAGGTCCTAGGAGGGGTAACGCTACGGTTGGTTTTAGTGCAGAGTAGGCCGCGGGGGAAGGATGTCAAGCGACCCCGGTCCGCTTTCGACAGTGGCGTGGGGCGGATGCTGCGCGAGTCATAAGTGGCTTCTGGATGGGGCCGGAAGGCCACCGGTTCGCAGAGAGGAGGCCAGCGGCGGCCGCGAAGACTTTCGGGAGCACCATAACGTCCCCGGGGCGCGAGCCGCCAGGCGAGTACTCCGGAACCGCAGCCTACGCGGCCAGCAGCAATTCCTTTTTCAGTCCAACTGATCGTTTCCTCGCTCTCTGGATCCTCGACTCCGCCTGCTTTCACGAATAGAGTGCGGAAACAATCCATATTTGTTATGGGTAGCCAGGCAGGGGGCCGGGCGGAGCATCGAGCGCGGGAGGGGTGAATGACGGTCGACTCAGGGCAGCGGAAAACGCACCACGGAGAGGGACCTTTCGGGGAACTGGATCCGAAACTGAACATCTTCGCCCTCGCCAACGGAATGGATCTGGTGAAGGAGGGAGGTAGCCGGCGGCTCGGCTGGTACCGGGAAGGACTGGAGCGCGGCATCCTCCTCGAAGCGCATCCCGACGGCACGCTCGACGTCACCGCGCTCTGCTGGAAGACCCACGACCTGCCCTCCGCGCGCCGCGCACCGCAGCGCGAAGGCGTGTCCGCCGACTCGCTGGTGGCCGAACTGTCCGCCTTGCTCGGGTCGGCCCTGGAAGCCGCCAATGCCCTTTGAGGTGAGCCATACCGTCTTTGAGTGACCTCGACCGTCTGGAGGAACGCATCACGCGCTGCCGGCGCTGCCCGCGCCTGGTGGCGTGGCGCGAACGGGTAGCCGTCGAGAAGCGCGCGGCCTTCCGCGACGAAACGTACTGGGGTCGCCCGGTGCCCGGCTTTGGTGACCCGGCCGCGCGCGTCCTCGTGGTGGGTCTGGCACCGGCCGCCCATGGCGCGAACCGCACGGGCCGCATGTTCACGGGCGACCGCGCCGGTGACTGGCTCTATCGCGCACTCCACCGCGCGGGTTTTGCCAACCAGCCCGGCTCGATCGACCGGAACGACGGGCTTCTCTTGACGGATTGCTTCGTCACGGCCGCCGTCCGGTGCGCCCCGCCCGCCAACAAGCCGACGCCCGCCGAACGGGACGCATGCGCACCGTGGCTCGCCGGCGAGTTGGACCTCCTCACCCAGGTGCGCGTGTGGGTGATGCTCGGGGGCTTCGCGTGGACGCAGGCGCTCCGCACCTTGGACGCCAGGGGCGTAGGGATCCCGAGGCCCCGCCCGAAGTTCGGGCACGGCGTCGAAGTGGTGCTGGAGGGGGGCCTCGTGCTGTTGGGCTCGTACCATCCGAGCCAACAGAATACGTTCACGGGCACACTGACCGAGCCGATGTTCGACCGCATCTGGACGCGCGCTCGAGCGCTGGCCGAAAAAGAATGACACCCCAACCTCCGCGTGGTACCGATCCATGAAGACGCGCCGCATGTTCGTCCTGGCTTTGGCCATCCTGGAACTCGCGGGCCTTGGAAGCGCCCGCCGTCTAGCGGCGCAACGGATCGGAGGCGTAGGGGGCGGCGGCGGCGGTGTCGAATTGATGGAACTGACCATCTCCGATGCCCACCGGGCCATGCTCGCCGGCTCGCTCACCGCCCGGCAGCTCGTGGAGGGATACCTGGCGCGCATCGCCGCATACGACAAGCAGGGCCCGACCATCAACTCGCTGATCATGCTGAACCCGGGGGCGTTGGCGCGCGCCGATTCGCTCGACGCGGCGCTGAAGCGCACCGGCCACCTGACGGGCCCCCTGCACGGGATCCCCTTCATCGTCAAGGACAATTTCAACACGCACGACATGCCCACTACGGCCGGGTCGGCTTCTCTGGCCGGAAGCATCCCGTCGGAGGACGCCTACCAGGTCAAGGCGATCCGCGAAGCGGGTGCGATCGTGCTCGCCAAGTCCAACCTGGCCGAGTTCGCGTTCACGGCGATGGAGACCGTGGGCTCCATGCTCCCGGGCTGGACCTTCAACCCGTACCGGCTCAACCGGACCACGGCGGGCTCGAGCGGAGGGACGGCCGCGGCCGTGGCGTCCAACTTCGGGCTCGGGGGCCTCGGCTCCGACACCGGCAACTCGATCCGCGGGCCGTCGAGTCACCAGTCCCTGGTCGGCATCCGCTCGACCATGGGGCTGACCAGCCGCGCCGGGGTCGTCCCACTCTTCGCGGACCGCGACGTCGCGGGGCCCATGATGCGCACCGTCGAGGACGCGGCACGCGTGCTCGACGTCATCGCGCACAGCGACCCGAACGACCCGGTCACCGCCGAGGCCGATGTCCACCGGCCTTCGTCCTACCTGGACTCGCTCGACCCCGATCTCGACGGGATGCGCATCGGCATTCCGCGCTGGATGGTCTACACGGAGACGGCCGACTCCGAGGTCATCCGTCGCTTCGACGGGGCCGTGTCCGACCTGCGCAGCCTCGGCGCCGTGGTGGTGGACGACGTGCCGCTCCCCGAGTACGACTCGCTCCGCCGCCACTTGTCCTGCCCGCGCTTCCGGTACGACATCGACCGCTACCTCGCCACCCTCCCGAATCCGCCCGTGCACTCACTCCAGGAGATCGAAGAGGGCGGGAAGGTCCACGTCACGGTCATGCCGACGGTCAAGCGCTTTCTGGAGTTCGAAGGCACGCCGGAAACGAACCCGGGATGCATCGACTCCGACCACAGCGAAGACCTGCTCCGGGCCGCGGTGCACAGGGCGATGGCCAAGGCCGACGTAGCCGCGCTGATCTACCCGACCTGGAACAACCCGCCCCGTCTGATCGGTGACCTGACGACCCCTCACGGCAACAACAGCCCCACCCTGTCGCCACCGACCGGCTACCCTGCCATGACGGTGCCGATGGGCTTCGTGCGCGAC
>JBBSOM010000584.1:0-3076 GCA_038259715.1 Longimicrobiales bacterium | reverse complement strand
TGGGAGCGCCGCTCGATGCTGGTGCGGCGCACCCGGCCCGTGCTCGTGGAGTGCGTGGTGCGCGGCTACATCTCCGGCTCGGCGTGGAAGGAGTACCACCGGCTCGGCACGCTCGCGGGCGAACCGCTCCCTGCGGACCTCCAGGAGTCCTCTCGGTTGGCCCAGCCCGTCTTCTCGCCGGCCACCAAGGCCGAACGGGGCGAGCACGACGAGAATATCACGTTCGCCCGGGCGATCGAGGTGCTCGGTTCCGAAGTGGCCGAACGGCTCCGTGAACTCTCCCTGGAACTCTACGTCTTCGGGCGCGACGTGGCGGCGGCGCACGACATCATCCTCGCGGACACCAAGTTCGAGTTCGGCCACACGCCCGAGGGGCGCCTCCTGCTGATCGATGAGGTCATGACACCCGATTCGTCCCGATTCTGGCCGAAAGAACACTATGCGGTGGGACGCGGCCAACCGTCGCTCGACAAACAGCCCATCCGGGACTGGTTGGACGCGTTGCACACCTGGGACAAGACGCCCCCACCGCCCGAATTGCCCGACGATGTCGTCGGGGCCGCTTCCGACCGGTACCGGAGCGTCTTCCACCGGCTGACGGGGACCACGCTCGACGCGTATTCCCTGCCCCACTTCACGGAATCCGGATGAGATTCGCCCGCGAAGGCATTCCGTTCATCGTCGGTAGCGCCCTGCTGGCCGGCCTCGCCTGGCTGGGCAGTGCCACCGGATGGGGTGGCGTATGGCTCCAGGGACTCGCCGGGCTGCTCACCGTGCTCGCCCTGTTCTGCGTCTGGTTCTTCCGGGACCCCCGGCCCGTCGTTCCGTCCGACCCCGGCCTCGTGCTGGCGCCCGGCCAGGGGCGCGTCATCATCGTCGGTGAGGCGGACGAGCCGACATTCATGAAGGGCCGCTGCCGCAAGATCACCATCTTCCTGAGCGTCTTCGACGTGCACGTACAACGCTCGCCGGTCGACGGCACGGTGGAGCATCGCAGCTACAAGCCTGGAAAGTACGCCGTGGCCTGGCTCGAGAAGGCGTCCGACGACAACGAACAGGCCTCGCTCGGCCTGGCCACCCCACACGGCAGGGTGCTCGTGCGCCAGATCGCCGGCCTCATCGCGCGCCGCATCGTCACCGACCCCATCGAGGGCCAGAAGGTCGGGCGGGGCGAGCGCATCGGCCTCATCCGCTTCGGCTCCCGCGTCGACCTGTTCCTCCCCCTCGACTGGGAGGTCACCTGCAAGGTCGGCGACCGCGCCCGCGTGGGCGTCACCGTTCTGGCCCACCAGCCCGTCTCCGCTTCAGGAGCCGTCCAATGAGGCCAACCCGCGCACCGCGTCGTCCGACG
The DNA here is from genome assembly GCA_038259715.1 of Longimicrobiales bacterium. Classification (GTDB taxonomy): domain Bacteria; phylum Gemmatimonadota; class Gemmatimonadetes; order Longimicrobiales; family Gaopeijiaceae; genus SZUA-318. The sequence continues at coordinate 1,725 of JBBSOM010000584.1, read as the reverse complement.
CTGCAACGGGGAATCATCATCCTCCCCTCGGCATTCACGCTCGGAAACCTCTTCTTCGGGATCCATGCGATCGTCGCGGCGTCCCGGGGCGACCTGGTCTGGGCCGGGTGGTTCATCATCATCGCCGGCGTGCTCGACATGCTGGACGGGCGGATCGCACGCTTCACCCGCACGGGCTCGAGCTTCGGGGCCGAACTCGATTCGCTGGTGGACGCGATCTCGTTCGGGGTCGCGCCTGCCTACATCATGTACGTGCTGTACTTCGCGGACACGCAGTGGAGCTGGACTCTGTCGTACGTCTACGTGACGTCGGTGGTCGTGAGGCTGGCCCGCTTCAACGTCGAACAGGGGGGGGAAGCCAAGCGCTACTTCCACGGCCTCCCCTCCCCTGCCGCCGGCATGCTGTTGGCGTCGTTCTATCCGTTCAGTCAGACGTCTTTCTTCCAGGAGTACCTGTCGGACTTCCCGTGGCCGCGTATCGCCGGCCTTTCGATGGTGCTGCTCGGCGTGCTTTTGGTCAGCCACGTACCGTACGCCAAGGTGCCCCGGATCGGCTTCAAGACCGCCCGCGGCCTGGTCACTACCGCGTTCGTCGCGGCGTGCGTCGTCGCCGCCTTCACGGTTCCGCGATATTTCTTCTTCACCTATGGGATCCTCTACGTGACCTGGGGGCTACTGAAGTCCGTGTTGCTCGGGCTGCTCGACCGTCTTCCCGGCGAGGATCCGTTGCTGGACGAGGACGACGACGAGGACGAGCGCGAGGTGCGCGTGCTCGACTACGGGGGGCTCGGCCCTCTCTTTCCGGTCTCCGACGCGGAGAAGCCGGACGACGACGACCAGGAGGAACAGGCTTGAGCCATTTTCAGTTGGAGATCCGAGTAAAGCCCCGGCCCGGGCTGCTGAATCCCGAGGGCAAGGCCATCCACCACGCGCTCAACTCACTCGGGTGGGACGAGGTGTCGGACGTCCGCGTGGGCAAGACGATCTATGTGGACCTGGATGCGGAGAGTCCCGAGGCGGCGGTGGAAGCGGCCGAAGCGATGTGCCGGAAGATCCTCGCGAACCCGGTCACCGAGAACTTCGAGGTCGCCCTTGTCGGAGAGGCGGAGGCCGCGCGTTCATGAAGGTCGCGGTCGTGACGTTTCCGGGGTCGAACTGTGACTATGACCTCTACAAGGCCATCCAGCAGACGGACGGGGAACCCACCTTCGTCTGGCACCGCGAGCGCGGCCTGGACGGATACGATGCGGTCATGCTGCCGGGCGGCTTCGCGTATGGAGACTACCTGCGCGCCGGCGCGATCGCGCGCATGAGCCCCGTCATGGAGGACGTGGTGGCCTTCGCGGCCAGGGGAGGGCCGGTCCTGGGGGTGTGCAACGGCTTCCAGGTCCTGTGCGAGGCCGGCCTCCTGCCCGGAGCGCTCATGAACAACGCTTCGCTGCGCTTCGAGGGGCGGGACGTGCTCATCAAGGTTGGACGGACCGACACGATGTTCACCGCGGACTACGCGGCCGGCCAGGTCCTGCGCATCCCGATCGCGCACGGCGAAGGCAACTACGTGGCCGATGAAGACACGCTGGCCCGCCTCGAAGGCGACGGCCGGGTGCTCTTTCGCTACGTCGATGGGACCGGCCGGGCCACGGCCGAGGCCAATCCGAACGGCTCGTTGCACAACATCGCGGGCATCCTCAATGAGCGCGGCAACATCATGGGAATGATGCCGCA
>JBBSOM010000583.1:0-3077 GCA_038259715.1 Longimicrobiales bacterium | reverse complement strand
GGAGCGCGAGGGCGCCGAGCCTCTGTCGGCCCATCGTCAGCGCCCAGTTTGCCAGCCCTTCGCTGTGCATGGCCGGCGTGGCTTCCGCTCGGACCATCGACGCGACCGGGACCTCCCGCTCGATCTGGTTCGGAGCCTTGTACTCCCGAAAGTCGAGCAGATCCGGCACGAGGGGGTGGAGCCGGTAGACCGTGACGAACTCCTCCGGGAAGTTGAACGGCGACCCGAAGTGGTTCACCCCGCCCTGGACGTGATCGGGGTTACTGAGCGACCAGATGTCCTCGGCGCCTTTGACGATCCCCAGGAAGCCCTTGTCGCCCTCCGGGTAGCGGTGACTACCGAGTCCCGTGATGCCGGCTCCGGACGCGAACACCGAGTACCACTGGGTCTGATCGGTCTCGTTGAAGGAGCGCCCCAGGCGATCGACCGCGATGTGGGCGAGCGCCCGCGAGACCTTGTTGTCCGCCCGCACCAGGCCGTGCCAGTTGGCGTTCATGCCCTGGTAGAGCGGCTCGTCGTAGAGGAGCTGCGTGGTCCACTCCACCGTGTGGATCTTGGCGATCTCCGCGGCCACCACCAAGCGCGCCACCTGGAACAGCAGGTCGGGCGCCACGTCGCCGTATCGGATCACCTGGTCGGGGTGCGCCGGGTCGCGCAGCCCCGAATCCGCCTCGGGGTCGGCCGCCGCCCTGCGCCTGAACTCGTCGACGAAGAGGTTGTGTTCGCGTGCGAAGAGGTTGTGGTAGAAGCTCAGGCCGATCGACCAGTTGTCCGGGAAGCCTGTGGCCTCCTGGCCGGCCCAGGACGGCAGGATCGGGTCATCCGCCGTGAAGATGGGCAGGTAGCCCTGCTGATCACCCGACCCCGACCGGGTGGTCTCCGGCACCATGAGCAGCTTCGCCGCATCGTTCGGGTCCCGCTTTACGCGCTGGGCGGAGCGCGCACTGTAGCCGTAGATCTGCGACGCGTCCCACCACGCCGTGTTGAGGTTGCTCGTGGTCCGCGCGGCCCGCGCGAGCCGCGTGCGGCCCTGGGCATCCTGGAAGGTCGGCGGCGGATCCGCCTCGGCCACGAGCGCGTCGTCCGCCCGGTCGCCCGGCCGGCAGCCGAGGTCGGACACCTCGTCGTCCGTGAGCGGCCGATAGACATCGCCGTCGTAGCGGTCGGCGCATCCCACGGCGATCAGCTCGTCCGAGTTCTTTCCCTCGTCGAGGTGGCCGAACCAGTCGTGCGTCATGAACTGGATCCAGAAGGCGGCCAACACGTTGAAGAACGGCGCCTTCACGTAGTCGCAATGGGCGTCCGGTCCGTCGGCCAGCCCCTCCTGGCAATGGTCCGGGTCCGATTGGCGGCGCGTGAACAACTCGCGGCTGATCACCTGCGGATCGGGCTTGAGAAGCGAGATGCGGCCGCCATGACGGTTGCGTACGATGTCCGTGAGGCCGAGAAGGGGGTAGTCCTCCTCGAAGGGTATGTTGCGCGCGAAGGCCATCCCCGTGGAGCCCATGCGTGGGTTGCGGATGTCGTTGCAGATGCCGGTGAGCTGCCGGTACCGGATCAGGTCACCGCCGCAGAGTTGCTCGCCGTCGCCGCCCACGGCGCGGTAGTTCGGGTCGGCCGCAGGAAGGCGCATGGCCCGCCACACCTTGAGCGCGCGCCCCGGGATGCCGTCGCGCCCTCGTACGTACTCCGGGAACGTCAGGTTGTCGAAGAGGTTGAACTTGAACAGTTCGACGCGTTGGTACTCCAAGTCGAGCAGAGCTCCGTCCACCCCGCGACCGTCCCGCGACAGGTGGCCGAACAGCGTGGGCCCGGAGCGCGATGACTCGTCTCCGGCTCCCCAGTAGTTCGACCAGTCGACCCACGGCGTCGCGCGCCACGCCAGCGCCCGCGCCCCGCCCCGGCACTTCGCCGTGTACTCCTGGACCTTCCCCTCGAAGCGATCCTGCTGTTCGTCCGCGATCGGGCGGAACCCGGCCTTGGCCAGCGTTCGGCAGGCCAGGAGGGAAGAAGCCTCGCTGCGCGCATCTTTCGAGAACAGAAGTGCAAGTCCGGGAAGGACAACGACGAGCACAAGGAAAGCGACGAGAACGTATTTGATCGTGCGGCGCATCGAGCCCCCTGGGGGTCCGTGGGAGGCGGCTAGACCGATAGGCGTTTCCTCGGCAACGCAGGTCCTATGTATTGGGCGGCTGGATTGTCGAAGTCAAGGAAGTTGTCGGTTGCCGGACGGCCCGCAACCTCCGCCACACCACCCTTGCGCCACGCGACTCTTGACGCGTTCGATGCCAGCGCGCATAACTGCTGCGGAGTCCCTTCTCAGACGCCCGGGCCGAACGCGACGGCGAAACGATGGAAGCAACGGACTCCCGGTCGCGAGCACGCTCTTGTGCCATCGCGCCGGATCCGCTCGCACGCCTCGGTCGCGTGCGTAACGCACATGCTCCGGAGTGACCATGCCGCCCGAACGCCAGCGCACCCTCCTCGTCCCCGGCACGCAGGCTACGAGCCTACGCGATCAGAACGGGAACGTCGTGTACAACGCCGTCCGCGTGCAGCTCGTCATCGGGAGGGGCGACCTGGGTGATCGCGACCCCGACGAGATCGGGATGCTTCTGGGCATGGAGCACACGCCCGGCAAGCTCAAGCCGGAGCGCACCTCCCTCGAGGACGGCATGTTCGTCGTGAAAGGGGACGTGCTCCGTACGCCCTACGACGGGCTGCCCGTGACCGATTGGTGGCGCTACGACTGGCGCGCGGACCTCCGCTTCAACGCGTACAAGCTGCTGCAGTACCTGGAAGCGGAACGCGCGGACGATACGCGATGGAACCTGATCGGACACTCGCAAGGCGCCCTCGTCATCGTCCTGGCGAGCAAGCTCGCAGCGAGTCCCCGGGCCTTCGCCGAAATGGTGGGTCGCGTGGTTCTGGTAGGGGGGCCGCTCGCGGGGACCGTCCGGGCGCTGGAGGCGATCCTCTTCGGGCGCGAGGACCTGGGGAAAACGAACCTCCCCGGCATTCTGGCCGCGGCGCGCACCTGGCCCGCGATCTATCAGATGCTCCCCGCCTGGCCGTCC
>JBBSOM010000582.1:0-3089 GCA_038259715.1 Longimicrobiales bacterium | reverse complement strand
TTCTGCACCGCCATCATCACCGCGGCGTAGTCCTCCTCACGGATCTCCGGGTTCTCGTCGAGCGTCATGCTCACGGCGATCATCGCCGGCATCGCGGCCTCCGACGCCGAGACCTTCTCCACGACGGCCCGCGCCGCCTCGGCGTCGTCGACGCGCTTCGCCTTCCTGGAGCCGAGCACCTCGCCGTAGACTGTTCTGGTTTCCGGCCCGAGCACGCGAAAGCGCCAGGGCTGGGTCATCCGGTGGTTGGGTGCCTGGACCGCCATCTCCAGAATTCGCTCGATCTCGTCCCGGTCCACTGGACGTTCCGTGAAGTGCTTGATGGAGCGCCGTTGGTGGATGGCTTCGAGGAGGTCCATCGGTTCAGACTCGCGTGTTCGGGGAGCGCAGGGCCGCACCCTCAACGTAGCGGCGAGGCAACGAGCGCATGAAGGGATCGCTCGAGGTCGGAACGGTGAAAAAAGGACACCGACGAGGCCGGCGGGTCCCGCTGCCTGGCCGCCTTCGCCAGATTCCAGGGGTCGGATCACGCGCGATCTCCGTACCATCCGACTCCGGGCACCCCGAATCTGCAACGGAAGGCGGCCATGACCTTCGTATCCGACCTCGACCCGAAGTCCATCTGGAGTCACTTCGACGAAATTCTCACTATTCCGCGAGGATCCAAGGAGGAGGACGGGATGCGGGCCTTCGTCGTGGGCATCGCCAAGCGGAACGGCCTGGAGTGCAACGTCGATGCGATCGGGAACGTTGTGGTGGGGAAGCCCGGGACCGCGGGCCAGGAAGATGCGCCCACGACCATCCTCCAGGCGCACCTGGACATGGTGAACGAGAAGAACTCGGACGTGGACTTCGACTTCGCGACGGACGCCATCCGACCCGTACTGGAAGGGGAGTACCTGACCGCCGACGGGACCACGCTGGGTTCGGATAACGGCATCGGTGTGGCGACCATGTTGGCCATCATGGAGGCGACGGACCTGGTGCATGGCCCCCTCGAGTTCCTCTTCACGATCGATGAGGAAACCGGCCTCACCGGAGCCGCGGAACTCGACCCCACGCTCCTGTCCGGAAAGGTGCTGATCAACCTCGACTCCGAGGAGGAAGGAACCCTGACCGTGGGGTGCGCCGGCGGCGCCGATACCGACCTCACGCTTGCGCTGGAGTCCGCGCCCGCGCCCGAAAGCACGGCCGCGCTCAACGTGAAGCTCTCCGGTCTCAACGGCGGGCACTCGGGCGTGGACATCCACCTGCAGCGCGGCAACGCGGTGCACCTCCTTGCGCGTATGCTCCACTCGGCCGCGGGGCACTCCACCTTGCTCGCGGCCATCGACGGCGGAAACAAGCACAACGCCATCCCCCGGGAAGCCTGGGCCACGGTCGTGGTTCCGCGGGGCAGCGCGGAAGACTTTCGCACTCGACTCGACGCCGGGTTCGAGCGCGTGAAGGCCGAGTACTCGGCGCCTGATCCCGGAATGAAGATGAGCGTGACCGAAGCGGACCTTCCGAGTGGCGTCTGGACCGCCGAAGCGAGCGCGCGGGCTCTCCGACTCCTGGTGGCCCTCCCGCACGGCGTCGTGGCCATGAGCAACGACATCCCGGGACTCGTGGAAACGAGCACCAATCTGGCGGCGGTGAAGAGCGCCAACGGGACGCTGACCGTCTTGATGAGTTCCCGGTCGTCGGTGGCCTCGAGGATGGATTGGATCAGAATGCGGATCGAGGCGGTGGCGGCGCTGGCCGGCGCCGAAGTAGAGCACCACGACGGTTACTCCGGGTGGCAGCCGAATCTGGACTCGAAGCTGCTCGATGTCGTCCGTTCGGTGCACACCCGGGTCCTGGGCTTCGAGCCCGGCGTACAGGCCATCCACGCGGGGCTGGAATGCGGCCTCATCGGGGATATGATCCCCGGTATGGACATGATCTCGATCGGCCCGCAAATCGAGTTCCCCCACTCTCCCAACGAACGGGTGAAGGTGGACTCCGTCGCGCGCTTCTACGGGCTGCTCACCGAATCCCTGAAGGAGTTGGCCGGCTGACCGAAGGCGGCGTCAGCGGGGAAGCATCTCGAACAATTCGATCGGGTTCCCGGACGGGTCCTCGAGCAGGATCTGCTTGGCGCCGATGCCACTGACGATCTCGTTGCGGAAGTGCGCGCCCTGTTTGCGCAAGCGCTCCACTTCATCGGCCAGATCGTCGCACTCCAGCATGACACGATTCCAGCCGCCAGGCTCCGGCCGGCGGCCGTCGAGCATGGGCTGAGCGCCGCCGCCCGACCCGCTCGGGGCGCTGAGCACCAGCCGGAGGTCACCGCGCGAAATCATGGCGAAGCTCGGGGCCGGATGCATGTCCACGGTGAAGCCGAGGAGGTCCGTGTAGAAGGCGATGGCCTCGTCCACGTCTCCGACGATGTAACGCACGCTCACGGTACCCACGATAGCTCCTCGTTCGAGTCATATCTGCCCGGTCGGCGTCGCGCCGACAGCGCCACCGAAGCCGTTTCACCGCCCCCCGGCGGTGGCCGTGCGCGCCTCGTCCAGCGCGGACGCGGCCGCGTCGAAGTGTGCGGCCAGATCGGTGATCTCGCGCTGCACGCGCGCACCGTCCCGCGCGCGGATGGCCTCGTTGACCGACGGGAAGACCATGTTCGCGTACCCGTTGTCCTCGTCGGCGACGTAGATCAGGTTGCGGAACCACTCCCTTCCTGCGAGCCCCTGGGGCCGGGTGAGCGCGCGCTCCACGTTGCGTAGCGCGGCATTGACGTTCACCAGCGTCCCATGGGTGGGCTCTCCCTCCAGAAGTTGGTCGCGCGCCCCGTCGAAGGCGGTAGCCGCCGCCTGGAAGCGCTCCAGGGAAGCGGCCACGGGCGCCATGGTGGTGGTCGTCCATCCCCTGGCGGCGAGCGCGCTGTCCATGGCCGGCAGGTACGTCTTCATGGTCCGCGCGAACTCGACGTAGTCGTAGGGGACCACCGCGGCGTTGGCCAGACGGAGCACCATGGCCGTCGCGATGCGCGCCGCCGTGGCGTGATAGACGTAGCCGGGATCGCCGAACTTCGCCATCCAGTCGAGATCGTCGTACTGCGAGTG
>JBBSOM010000581.1:0-3091 GCA_038259715.1 Longimicrobiales bacterium | reverse complement strand
CTCGATCCGGAACTCGCCGTGACCGCCCAGAGCCTCGAAGGGCGCGTCCAGGCCACGCTCTCGGAGAGACGCCTGGTGATCGGCCTCCTGGGCACCTTCGCGGCGACGGCGCTGCTGCTCGTGACCCTGGGCGTATACGGACTCCTCTCCTTCGCGGTGGCGGATCGGACACGGGAGCTGGCGGTGCGCGCCGCGCTGGGCCTGAGCGGAGGCGGCACGGTGAGGCTGGTCCTCGCCGGCGCGTCCGGGGTCACGCTCGCAGGTCTGGCCGGCGGTACCGCCGTCGCGATGGCGTCGAGCCGCCTGCTGCGGTCACTCCTGGTGGAGGTCGGCCCCGGGGATCCCGTGAGCTACCTCGGGGCCGCCGCGCTCATGCTCGTCGTGGCGCTCGTGGGGGCTCTGGTGCCGGCCATCCGCGCGGCGCACCTCGACCCGGTGGAAGCGCTCCGCAAGGACTGACGACGGCGCGAGGAAGGCGCCCGTAGCCGTGAAGGTCGGTCCGTAGCCGCGAAGGTCAGTCCGCGCCGGCTCCCGCGTACTCCTCGATCGGCGGACACGAGCAGATCAGGTTCCGGTCGCCGTACGCGTTCTCGATCCGTCGCACCGCCGGCCAGAACTTGTGGTCGCGCGTCCACGGAGCCGGGTACGCGGCCTGAGAGCGCGTGTACTTGTGCGTCCATTCGTCCACCGTGACCATCACGGCGGTGTGGGGCGCGTTCTTGAGAGCGTTGTCTTCGGGGTCGGCAATGCCCATCTCGACCTGCTCGATTTCAGCGCGGATGGAGATCAGCGCATCGCAGAAGCGGTCGAGTTCCTCCTTCGGCTCGGATTCGGTCGGCTCGATCATGAGCGTCCCGGCGACCGGAAAGGACACGGTCGGCGCGTGGAAGCCGTAGTCGATCAAGCGCTTGGCCACATCCTCTTCGGTGATGCCGGTAGCCTTCTTGAGTGGGCGCAGGTCCACGATGAACTCGTGCGCGACCAGCCCGCCGGGCCCACGGTACAGCACATCGAAGTGCTTCTCGAGCCGCTTGGCCATGTAGTTGGCGTTCAAGATCGCCACCTGGGACGCGCGCCGGACTCCATGCGGCCCCAGCATCGCGATGTACGCCCATGAGATCACCAGGATGCTCGCGCTCCCCCATGGGGCGCCCGACACCGCGGTGATGGCCTTGTCGCCACCCACCGCGTGCACCGGATGCCCCGGCAGGTAGGGCGCGAGCTTGTCGTTCACGCAGATCGGGCCCATGCCCGGCCCACCCCCCCCGTGCGGGATGGCGAACGTCTTGTGCAGGTTGATGTGGCACACGTCGGCACCGTAGTCGCCCGGGCGGGCGAGCCCCACCTGAGCGTTCAGGTTGGCGCCGTCCAGGTAGACCAGGCCGCCGTTCTCGTGCACGATCTCGCACACGCGCCGGATGCCCCTCTCGAAGACGCCGTGCGTCGACGGATACGTGATCATGAGTGCAGCCAGGTGGTCGCTGTGCTCGGTGGCCTTCCGCTCGAGGTCGGCGACGTCGACGGTGCCGTCGTCGTCGGTCTTCACGACCACGACCTTCATGCCGGCCATGACCGCGCTAGCGGGATTGGTTCCGTGCGCCGAGGCCGGGATCAGGCACACGTCACGGTGATGGTCGCCGTGATCCTCGTGAAAGGCACGGATCGTGAGCAGGCCCGAATACTCACCCTGCGCGCCCGAGTTGGGCTGGAGCGAGCAGGCCTGGAAGCCCGTGATCTCGCAAAGCCACTTCTCCAGGTCGTCGAAAACCGCCAGGTAGCCTGCTGCTTGATCGAGCGGCGCGAACGGATGCATACGGCCGAACTCCGGCCACGTCACGCCCTCCATCTCCGCGGTCGCGTTGAGCTTCATCGTGCACGAACCCAGAGGAATCATGCTGTGGTTCAGCGACAGGTCTCGCGCCTCGAGGCGGTGCAGGTACCGTAGCATCTCCGTTTCGGAGTGGTGTCGGTTGAAGACCGGGTGGGTCAGGTATGCCGAGGTCCGACGGAGCGCGGCGGGGAGCTCCGGAGTCCCGACATCCTGCGAGAGTGTCCGCGCGTCGAAAGCCGGCGCCGTCCCTCCGTTGAAGACCGCGAACAGCACGTCGATCTCCTGCGGGCGCACGGTCTCGTCCAGTGCGACACCCAGCGTGCCGTCACCGAAGTCGCGCAGGTTGATCCCGTGCGTGGCCGCGGTCTCGAAGACTGCCGCCGCACCGTTCGACGGCCGGACGCGGATCGTGTCGAAGAACGTCTGCGTGAGCACCTCGTGCCCCAGACGCTCGAGGCCGCTCCCCAGCACCGCCGTCATCGACCGTATCCGGGTGGCGATCCCGCGGATGCCCTTCGGACCATGGTAGACCGCATAGGCGCCAGCCATGATGGCCAGGAGGACCTGGGCCGTGCAGATGTTCGACGTGGCCTTCTCGCGCCGGATGTGCTGTTCGCGCGTCTGCAGCGCCATGCGCAGCGCGGGATTGCCGTCCGCGTCGATACTGAGTCCGATGATGCGGCCGGGCAACTTCCGCTTGAAGGCATCCTTCGCCGCCATATACGCCGCGTGGGGTCCACCGAAGCCCATCGGCACGCCGAAGCGCTGTGTGTTCCCGATGGCGATGTCCGCGCCCCACTCCCCCGGCGGGGTCACCAGCGCGAGCGCGAGCAGATCGGCGGCCGCGATCACTACGGCGCCGGCCGCGTGCGCACGCTCGGCGAAAGCGCGGTAGTCGAGCACGGTGCCGTCGGTGGCGGGATACTGCACAATGACGCCGAATACGCCCTCGAGATCGGCGCTCTCGTGATCTCCGACCACAACCTCGATGCCGAGGGGCCAGGCCCGCGTCTTCACGACGTCGATGGTCTGCGGATGGCAGAGCTCGGAGACGAAGAAACGATTGGCGTCTCCTTTGGCCTCTCCCTGGGCGAGATGCATCGCCTCCGCCGCGGCGGTGGCCTCGTCGAGCAGGGACGCGTTGGCGATCTCGAGCGCGGTCAGGTCCATGACCATGGTTTGGTAGTTGAGCAGCGCCTCGAGACGGCCCTGAGCGATTTCGGCCTGATACGGCGTGTATTGGGTGTACCAGCCCGGATT
>JBBSOM010000580.1:0-3093 GCA_038259715.1 Longimicrobiales bacterium | reverse complement strand
TCGACGGCGCGTTCGGCAGCCGGCCGCTCTACGAGGTCTTCGGCTACCAACGCGGCTGGGAGGTCCCGACGGAAGAGGACCACGTCGAGCTTCTCCGGGCGATGGGTATCAACGATCTTCGCGCATGACACCTACCGACTCAGACGCCGCAAACCAGGCATTCGCCGACCTCGGCTTGAACCCGACGCTCCTCCGCACTCTCGCGTCCCTGGGCTACGAGGAGCCGACGCCGATCCAGCGCGAAGCCATCCCGCACCTCCTGCAGGGGCGCGACCTGCTCGGCCTCGCCGCGACCGGGACCGGAAAGACCGCGGCGTTCGCGCTCCCTATTCTCCAACTCATCGAGTTCGGCCACCGCGCGCCTTCGGCGCTCGTGCTCGTCCCGACCCGTGAACTGGCCGTCCAGGTCGCGCAGGCCGTCCACCGCTACGGCCGCGATTCGGGTTGTGAGGTCCTGCCCATGTACGGCGGACAGTCCTTCCATCAGCAGCTCAAGGTCCTGAAGCGCGGCGTCGACGTGATCGTAGCCACCCCGGGACGCGCGCTCGATCACATCGGCCGCGGCACCCTGGACCTCAGCGCCTTGAAGGTGGTCGTGCTCGACGAGGCCGACGAGATGCTCGACATGGGCTTTGCCGACGACATCGAGGCGATCCTGGCCGAGGTGCCGCCTACCCGCCAGACGCTCCTGTTTTCCGCGACGTTCGCTCCGCGCATCGACGCCATCGCGCGCAAACATCTGCGCAACGCCGTCGAAGTCCGCATCGCCGCCGAGGACGAGACCGGCGAGGGTGAAGCCCCGCTCGTTCGCCAGACCGCGTATCTGGTGCGCCGCCCGCACAAGTTGGCCGCCCTCGGCCGGGTGCTCGACCTCGAGAGCCCCGAAGCCACGGTCGTCTTCTGCCGCACCCGGAACGACGTGGACGAGTTGACCGAGGCGCTCAACGGTCGTGGGTACCGTGCCGAGGCCCTGCACGGCGGAATGACGCAGGAGGAGCGCGAGCGGGTCATGAAGAAGCTACGCGCCGCGACGGTCGACCTGGTCGTCGCCACCGATGTGGCCGCGCGCGGGCTCGACATCGCGCACCTGACGCATGTCGTGAATTACGATGTGCCCTCGTCACCCAAGGCGTACGTCCACCGCATCGGACGGGTGGGCCGTGCCGGTCGCGAGGGCGTGGCGATCACGCTGGCGGAGCCGCGAGAGCACGGGATGCTCCGGAGCATCGAGCAGGTCACGAAGCAGAAGATCACGGTAGCGTCCGTGCCCACCGTGGCCGACCTGCGAACCCGCCGGCTCGAGCTGACCCGTGCCGCCGTGCGGGAGTCGATCCTGGAGGGTGGGCTCGAACACTTCCGCGTGGTCATCGAGGCGCTGTCGGACGAGTTCGACCTGTTCGACATCGCGCTGGGCGCTGTGAAGATGGGCCACGAGGCCACACTGTCCGGCACCGAGGGCGACGATGAGGAGATCCCCGTGGAAAAGCCCTTCCGGGAGAAGTCGCGCGGAGAGAGCCGCACGTCGGGGGTGCCTCACGGACGGAACAAGGGGCGCTCGGGCGGTGCGGGCTACACGCGGGTCTTCGTCGGCGCCGGTCGGTCGGCCGGAATCCGGCCTCAGGACCTGGTGGGCGCGATCGCGGGCGAAGCGGGCGTGCGCGGCCCCCAGGTCGGCGCGATCCAGATTGCCGAGCGCTTCAGCCTGGTGGAAGTGGCCGACGACGTCGCGCACCGGGTGGTGCAGTCGCTACGCGCCAGCTCGCTCAAGGGCAGGAAGGTCACCGTGAAGTTGGATCAGGCGCGCGGCGGCTAGTCGCTCGGACGCCGGACCGCTCACCCGCCCGACGTCCACCGGTTGTTGGAACGGTCCACGTCCGGGAAGCTCTGGTCGGGATCCAGGACCACGCTCGTTACGCGGCCGGAGAGCGTCACCTTGGCTGTCGCCTTCCGGTCGTGCCACGCGTCGGCCGGCACCGTGATGCGGGTCCGGCCCCCTGAGTCGGACGTCGCCTCGATGATCACGGGCATGGTGATCTCCCCGTGGTCCTCCAGCGTGATCTCGGCACCCCCGTCGGTCGGGCGCACGCCGGCCACGGCCTGATCGAGCACGCGCGTGGTGTACATCCACGAGTAGAAGAAGTCGTCCAGGTCCGTGCCCGTCACGTCTTCGAACGTGTGGAAGAGGTCGAGCGGGTGCGGGTGCTTGAACGCCCAGCGTCGGACGTAGGTGCGCATCGCAGGATCGAAAACCGCGGGGCCGAGCATCGTGCGCAGCGCGCGGAAGACCGAAGCCGGCTTGCCATAGGAGGCCATTCCACGGTTTCCGAACGGGCCGTAGAGGTCGGCCGCGCGCATGGACGCGGTCTCGTCGTCCGAGCCCGCGATGCGCAGATAGCCGTTCATCGTGTTGAGCCCGGAGTCGACGTCGGGAAAGAGCATCGAGGCGGCGATGTCCTCGGCGAACGAGGCCAACCCCTCGTCCATCCAGGCGTAGCGGCGTTCATTGGAGCCGACCACCATCGGCCACCACATGTGCCCCAACTCGTGCGAGATGGTGCCGTACAGCCCTTCCGGCGTCGAGCCGCCGCCGATGATGGTGATCATCGGGTACTCCATCCCGCCGCCGATCACGCCCTCGTTCACGGTCATGTGCGGATAGGGGTATGGATACCACTGCGAATGGGCCTCGATGGATTGGCGCGCGAACTCGGCGGATCGGTCCCAGTTCGGGCGGTCCGGACGGTACAGGGTGTGGATGTCGGTCGTGTGCGGGGAGCCGTCGTCGTTCACATACTCCGCCACCGTCCCGTCCCACACGTACTGGTCCGAGGCGCCCCACGCGAAGTCGCGCGCGTTCTTGCCCACCCAGTGCCATGTGAGCGTCCCGTCGGCGCCACCCGCGGCGGTCGAGCGTCCGGCATCCCGATCCGCCTTGCTGACTACGTGCGTGATCTGGTCGCGCGTCAGCGTCCCAAGCCGTTCGATGGACTGGGGCGTGAGTACGTCCGCCGGGTTTTGAAGCACCCCCGTGGCGCTGACCAGCCACCCCGAGGGCGCGGTGACCTCGACGTCGAAGTCCCCGTACTCCAGATA
>JBBSOM010000579.1:0-3093 GCA_038259715.1 Longimicrobiales bacterium | reverse complement strand
GACGACGTGCCGGAGCCGATGCTCGAAGGTCAGCAGGTGCCGCCGCGCTGGGTGCGTCCGCCGCAAACGCTGTCCGCTGAGCGGGGCATGCACCGCTTCGTCTGGGACCTCCACTACGAGCGGCCCAAGGGCGTCCGCCTGGGGTACCCGATCTCGGCCATCGACGGCAACACGCCGGCCGAGCCTCGCGGCCCCATCGCCGTGCCGGGCAACTACCTGGTCCGCCTCACGGTGGACGGGGCGGAGTACACCTCGCCGCTGCACGTGGTCATGGATCCGCGTGTCGACACGCCGCCGGCCGCGCTCCAGACGCAGTTCGACTTGTCGATGCAGATCAAGGGGATACTGGATCGACGCGAAGAGGGGGCGTCGTCACCGAGGCTTCAGTCGATCTTCTCTGAATTGGAGTCGCTCTACAGGCTGCTCCAGAACAGCGATCAGGCACCCGGGCTCGGAACGGTCGCGCTGGTCAACCAACGTGTCGCGGCGGCGGAGCGGCTTCTGCCGCCGCGGTAGGCCACGGTCCGAAATATCCTGTCCCCCATAGCCTCGACCTGATCTGGAGTCCCTTTATGGCTCAGAACGCGTCCTTCGACATCTCCACCGGCGTCGACCTGCAGGAAGTGGACAACGCCGTGAACATGGCCACCAAGGAGGTCCTCACCCGATACGACTTCAAGGGCAAGACGTGCACGCTCGAGTTGGACCGGAAAGAGGGCGCCCTCAAGTTGGACGCCGACGACGAATACTACCTCGGTGCGCTGCTCGCCGTGCTGCGCGAGAAGCTGTCCCGCCGTGGTGTACCGGTGAAGAACCTGGACGAGGGCAAGGTCGAGATCGGCACGCTCGGGCGTGCGCGTCAGGCCGTCGGGCTGAAGCAGGGCATCGACCAGGAAACGGCGAAGAAGATCTCCAAAGACGTGCGGGACCAGGGCTTCAAGAAGGTCCAGGTCTCGATCCAGGGCGACGAACTGCGTGTGACCTCGCCGTCGCGCGACACGCTTCAGGACGTCATGGCCTTCGTGAAAAGCCAGGACTACGGGATGGAGCTGACCTTCGGAAACTACCGGTAGGGTCTACCGCACGCGCCTACCGCGCACGCCTCTCGAGGACGGCTACCGGGCGCCCAGCGCCCGGAACAGGTAGCTGATCTTCACGAAGAAGGCGTCGTCGACGCGACGAAGTCGGTCGAAGCGGAGTGACTCGGGCTCGGTCATCGTGTTGCCGTAGCCGAGGAAGAAGACCGTCCCCGGGTTCGGCCTGTACGAGAAGAGCCAATCCGCCCGCAGCGCGTTCGACACGCTGAGCGTCGAGGGCACGAACCCCCCATTGGCGTCCCTGACCAGGAGGATGTCTCCGGTAGACGGATCGCGCCGTGGCGCGCGCTCCATGGCGGCGTACTGGGCGACCATGCGCAGGAATATCGAGCGCGTGATCTGGTACTCGACCTTGAGGCGCGGGATGCGCGTCGCCAGGGTGCGTTCGTCGTCGCTCCTGCGCGTGAACCGACTGCTCCGGTAGGTAGCGCCGACGCGGAGCTGACTGGTGAGGCGAGTGTCGAGCGTGGCGTTCCAATCGAGGCGGTGAACGCGCGACGTCTCCTGGAAGTCGACGTCGTTACCGTGCGTGACCGCGACCGATGCCGCGAAGCGAGCGAACTGAGGTGTGTTCACGCTCCACCGCGTCGTGAACGTGGAGATGCGGTCCGAAGGTAGGAATGCCCGGGGCGCCGAAGGAGTGCCGGTGAAGACGTCGCCATACTCCGCGGCATCGAAGGCGTAGCTCGCGAGTGTGGGGGCGAAACCGAGCGACCAGCCGCCGCGCAGCGTCACTTCGCTCATCGCCGAGATCTGGTCTTCGAGCAGGCTCTTGCCGTCGAAGAAGTCGGCGAAGCGCCACGTGGTCGTGCCGTGCACGAACGTGTTGAAGCGCTCGGCCAGCGCGCCCTCCGCGCCGTACAATGTGAAGCGGTTGGCCCCGCTGATTTCGACGATGTCCGTGCGCGGCACGAACCCGTTGTCCGCTGCGAAGCCGTCCCCGATGCCCTTGAACGAGAAGTGGAAGCCGTAGCCTCGCCCGGTGCCGTCCGCCGACGCCTCCCACATGGGCGCGGTCGTCGTCGATCCGTCCTCGGCTGTCGCGCTGAACGCCCCCTGGAACTGGACGTAGTATTGACCGCCGAAGACCCAGTGCACGTCCGCGTCCGCGAGGTGGTTGGAGCGCCCGCCTCCGGTGCGCTCGCTGTAGAGCACGCCTGCCGTGGACTGCGCGCCGATGCCGCGGCGAAGGCGCAGGATGCCGACAAACGGGCGTTCTCCGGTCGTGGTGGTGCTCGGATCGTCCAGCGCCGACAGTACCGCGACGTCGGTCCGCCCCAGCTTGCCCGTGAGCTTCATGGCGGCTTCCGGCCGCACCACGCGGCGCGTATACACGAGCGTGTTGGGCACGTTGAACTGATCCGAACCCTCCACGAAGAAGGGGCGCCGCTCCGGGTAGAACAGCGCGAAACGCTCGTCAGCGGCGATCTCGGTGGCGTCGGCCTCGACCTGACTGAAGTCCGGCTTTACGGTGCCGTTGAGGACGACGTTGCTCCCCATGGCCCAGCGCACGTTGCCGCCCAGTTGCGGTGCGTTGTCGTAGCTCCAGGCCCCGTTGCCGTCCGGGGCGCCCGAGATGGTGGTCGTCAGTTCCGGGTTGAGCTGCACTACCTGCCCGTGGTGCATGCCGGTCATGCCCACGAGCGTGCCTTCCTGATCGATGAATGACGACGACGCCTTGAGCGCCTCGGTCCACGTGACCTGGTAGCCGCTGTGCTGGATGTTCCGCTGGATCTGGATACCCCAGTCCTGCCGGGCGGAGGTCGGGTAGCGCAGGCTCGAGAAGGGGATGCGGATCTCGACTTCGTACCCGTCCTCGGTAATCCGCCCTTTGGACTCCCAGAGGAAGTCCGCGCTCAAGTCGTTCTGGCCCGGCATGACATTGGATCCGGGGATGAAGCCGCCGCCCTCACTCTTCGTTCCGTCCGCCTGCACTCCGAGCGCGTTCACGATGAAGACCATCGCGCGATTGCGCTCGTTGTACGTGTCGAGATGG
>JBBSOM010000578.1:0-3096 GCA_038259715.1 Longimicrobiales bacterium | reverse complement strand
GCCATCCGAAGACGAGGAAAGGCGCGAGCAGCAGCGGAAGGGCCTGCCAGACACGCCAGGTTGGAGCGGACACCGACGCCTGGGGATGATGCCCCGACGCCCCTTTATGGTTGCGGGCGATGCGCCCGTCGAGGTCGATGATACTCATCGTTCGCCTCCTGTGCTTCGCTCCTCGACCGTACGGGCAAACCCATCTTTCGGATTCGCCCGAACCGGATGTCCTGTACGGACGAGGAGGAGGGTTCGGAGGGGTGCCGATGCACCGGAACTCCTTTCAATGGAGCCCTCCGGGTCACGAGAGATCGACGCTTGAACCCGTCGATGCCCGACCGTGTTCCCCGGACCACCTTGAAAAGAAGAGGTCCGGCCCCGCGTTCGAAGCACGGGACCGGACCCCTTCACAGCCGACCAGAATTACTCGGCCGGGTACACCGACACCACAGGACGCCGTCGCATGCGCTCGAACTTCACGACGCCATCCGCGAGAGCGAACAGAGTGTCATCATTCCCGCGGCCGACGTTACGCCCCGGGTGGAATTTGGTACCGCGCTGGCGGATGAGGATTCCGCCTGCCCGCACGGCCTGACCACCAAAGCGCTTCACGCCGAGATACTGGGGGTTGCTGTCCCGACCGTTCCGGGTCGAGCCCCCGGCTTTTTTGTGTGCCATCGTTCGGTGTCCGTCTGTCTGGAAGGATTCGGCCGGAACGGCACTCAGGCGAGCGCCACCCCATCGATCCGGATCTCCGTGAATCCCTGGCGGTGTCCCTGCTTTCGCCGGTACCCCTTCCGCCGCTTGCGCTTGAACACAATGACCTTCTTCGTCCGCCCGTGGCGGAGGATCTCGGCCGTCACGCTCGCACCTTCGACGACAGGGGCACCCACCTGGACGTCACCTTCACCGCCGGTGAGGAGCACCTCGTCGAACGTCACCTTCTCGCCAGGCTCCGCCTGGATGCTGGGAACGCGCAACTTGAAGCCGGCCTCGGCCCGAAACTGCTTCCCACCGGTCTGGAATACGGCGTACATACTGGCATCCACTCAGGGTCGGTTCTCTTGGTACAGAGCCAGTTAATTTCGGCTCTGAACGCGGAAGGGTCAAGTGCACCCCTTACATCACTGCGTATTTCTCCGTCACGTCGGTCTCCGCCGGACCCGAAAGAAGGCGGAACTCGTCCTGGCGCATCAGCGGATCGTCCCTGAGGTCCAGGTCGAGCCGCGTCCCCTTGCGAAGTCGGCGCAGGAAGTCGGGCTCCTCTTCGATGACCTGGAGGGCGACCTCCGGGTGAACCCGCACCACGATCGCTCGTTCGTCGTTCGTGGCCGCCGCGCGCCGCAAGCTGCGCTCGATCCTGCGCACCACCGTGGCAGGCGTGTACACCCGCCCCGCCCCGCCACACGACGTACACACCTGCGTGAGCGTGTAGATCAAGGGCGGACGGACGCGCTGCCGGGTCATTTCGATGAGCCCGAGATTCGATATCTCGAACGCCTTCGTACGCGCCCGGTCGCGCCCGAGATGGCCACGCAACTCATGCAGGACCTTGTCACGATTGGCCTGCGATTCCATGTCGATGAAATCCACCACGATGATGCCACCGACATCGCGCAGCCGAAGCTGTTTGGCGACCTCCCGGGCAGCGTCCAGGTTGGTCTTGAGGATCGTCTCTTCCGGGTCCTTCTTGCCCTTCCCGGTAAAGCGGCCGGTGTTCACGTCGATCGACACGAGCGCCTCGGTGGGCTCGATCACGATGTGCCCGCCGGACTTCATTTCCACGCGACGTTGGAAGATCTGAGCGATCTCCTCATCCACGTCGTACGTATCGAAAAGGGGCACGGGACCCGAATGGAAGTGGACCCGATCCATCAAGTCCGGGGCCACGCTCTGCACGTATTCGACGATCTCGTCGTAGATCGACTTGTTGTCGATACGCAAGGCGTCGAAGCGGTCGCTGAACAGGTCTCGGATCACGCCGCCGACGAGCTTCGCTTCCCGGTGGACCGCCGTGGGCGGCTTCGATGACTCGGCCCGTCGCTGGATCTTCTTCCAGATATCGTGGAGCCGCGTGAACTCGGCCTCCAGCGTCTGCTGAGTGACCTCCTCGCTCACGGTACGCACGATGATGCCGCCGGAGTCCTTGGGCAGGATCTCCTTGGCCATCTTCCGCAACCTGGAGCGCTGGTCCCGACCCTCGATCTTGCGGCTCACCCCGACGTGGGACGAGTACGGCATATAGACGAGAAAACGGCCGGGTAGCGAGACCTGTGCGGTCAGGCGCGGACCCTTCGTGCTGATCGGCTCCTTGGTCACCTGCACGAGGATCTGTTGACCCTTTTGCAGGTGTTCCTGGATGGGCGGGAGCTTGCGCTGGCGACGACGCCCGCGGCCTCCTCCGCCTCCGCCGCTGTTGCCGCCATTTCCGTTGCCGTTGTCGTCGTCATCATCGTCGTCGTCTTCGTCGATATTCAGGTCGGAGACGTGCAGGAAGCCCGCCTTGTCCGTACCGATGTCGACGAACGCGGCCTGGATTCCGGGGAGGACGGCCTCCACCCGGCCCAGGAAGATATCGCCCACGATCCGATCCTGGTCGGGACGATCGAACATGATTTCAACGAGCTGGTTCTCTTCGAGGAGCGCCACCCAGGACTCCTGGGGTGTGGCGCTCACAAGGATTTCTCTCCTCAAGTCCTCTTTCTCCGATTGTGTTCGGCCCACCCTACCCGACACGGGCCCCTGGCGCGTCCCGGTTCCGTCGTCCGACATGTTGTCGGAAGGGCGGAGTCCGGCGACCGCTCGAGGCTCGCTCGTCCGGGTGCGGTGGCGACGGCGGCGCGCGTGCGTTCCACGCGCGGGTGCCGGCGCCCTACCGGGGCGGACCGCTCTCTAACTGGGAACTCCGGCCGGCTCTCTGGCCGGCGGAGCGGTTGACTGCATCGACGGCTCGGCGAGCACCTCCGTGAGGACGTGCCGGCCAATGACCATCCGCTGGATCTCGTTCGTACCTTCACCGATCTCACACACCTTCGCGTCGCGCATCATGCGCTCGACCGGGTACTCGCTCGTATACCCCGCTCCACCGAGGATCTGGATCGCATC
>JBBSOM010000577.1:0-3106 GCA_038259715.1 Longimicrobiales bacterium | reverse complement strand
GTGTTCGTCTATGAGGCGAACACGTATGCGCTGACCGACAGCATCGCTTCGGGGCCGGGACCGAGCGAGGTGCGGATCACCACGTTCCCGAACTGAGAGGCCCGGCGGGGCGCCGCGCCGCCCGGCGTCCCGCCGCCTGACGGGGGAGCCTCCTACCGGTACGGATCCTCCGTGGCCAGGTGGTTTGTCACATAGTCCCGGACGCCTTCCTCCACGGTGCGGAACGGACGGTCGTAGCCCGCGGCGCGCAGGCGCGTCATGTCCGCTTCGGTGAAGTACTGGTACCGGTCCCGGATCTCGACGGGGGTGTCCTTCCAGGTCACCGGCATGTCGTGGCCGACGGCGCGGTACAGCGCACCCATGAAGTCGAGCCACGTTTGGGCGCGCCCGGTGCCCAGGTTGAAGAGGCCGCTCGTCGTCGGGTGGTCGAGGAACCACAGCATCACGTCGACGCAGTCCTTCACGTAGACGAAGTCGCGCTTCTGGCCGCCGTCGGGATACTCCGGATTGTGCGAGCGGAAGAGCGTGACGGGCTCTCCTCGCGCCGCGGCCGGGTAAGCGCGGGTCACCCCGCTCATCATTCCACCTTTGTGATACTCGTTGGGTCCGTACACGTTGAAGAAGCGGAGCCCCACCCACTGCGGCGGCGTACGGCCCCCCGACCTCGACCGGCGCGCCGCCCAGCGATCGAACGCGAGCTTGCTCCATCCGTACGCATTCATCGGGACGAGCCGGGCCAGCGCCTCGAGGGAACCGTCGTCGTCGAAGCCGGCCGAGCCGTCGCCGTAGGTGGCCGCGGACGACGCGTAGATCAACGGGACGTCGTGATGGGCGCACCAGTGCCAGATCCGCTGGGGAAGCCGGATGTTCGTCTCGGCGATCAGGTCCGCGTCGGTCTCCGTGGTCGCTGAGATCGCGCCCATGTGCACGACGTGCGTGATCTCACTCCCGCGCCGCGCGAGGAAGTCGTCGAGGTCCCGGGGATCGACCAGTTCGTCCAGCTCCCGCCGGCGCACGTTCTTCCACTTGTCGTCGTGGCCCAGGCGGTCGATGATACACAGCGGGCCGCGGCCCGCCTCCTCGGCGGACGCGACGAGGTTCGAACCGATGAAGCCGGCTCCTCCGGTGACGACGATCATGGGGCTTCCTTCCCGGGATGCGTGGGACGTCGTCGGGAATCTATATTCCCGGTCACGAGCCCGCCGGTCCGTCCCGCCAAGTGCGTGTCCCGAACACCGAGATCATGGAAACCAAGCGCCCGACCATCCCCGCCGCCGAGGAGATCCTGGGCGGCTACTTCCCTGTCCTCGACCACGGCTTCGTCTGTCTCGTGGACTACATGGGCTCGGACGAGGACGTCGAGCGGGCCGCGCGCGTCAGCTACGGCGCGGGTACCCGGAAGGTGTCGCAGACGCGCGGGCTCATCCGTTACCTGCGTCGCCACCGGCACACCACGCCGAGCGAGATGGTCGAGTTCAAGTTCCACTGCTCGATGCCGATGTTCGTCGCGCGACAGTGGATCCGGCACAGAATGGCCTCCGTGAACGAGTTGAGCGCACGCTATTCGCTCATGCCGCTCCTCTTCTATACGCCGCCCGAGGAGCAGTTCGCGCTCCAGAGCCGGTCGAACAACCAGGGCCGCGCCGAGGGTGCTCCGCCTGAGGTCTACCGGGAAGCCGTCGAACGCTGGGAGCGGATGCGCGCCGACGCCGGGGGCGCGTATGCGTGGATGCTCCAGGAAGACGTAGCTCGTGAATTGGCGCGCATCGATCTGCCGCTATCGACCTACACGCAGTGGTACTGGAAGGTGGACCTGCACAACCTGCTCCACTTTCTGTCGCTCCGGGTGGATCCGCGCGCGCAGTGGGAGATCCAGCAGTTCGCGCGCGTCATCGCGGGCATGGTCAAGCGTGTCGCCCCGCTCTCCTACGAGGCCTGGGTCGACTACGACCTCGAGAGCCGACCGCTGACGCGGGCCGAGCGTGAGGTGTTGTCGCGTCTGCTCGATGCGGATGCCGATGGTGCCCTCCGCGCCCGGGAAGGCGCGGTCGTCTCGAAGGAGGCGTTGGCCGAGGCAGGCCTCTCGGGCCGTGAGATCGCGGAGCTCATCGAAAAGCTCGAGGCGCCGGACCGCCCCGACTTCGAGCTGGACATTTCCGTGATGCGGAACGCCGAAGACATCTCCAGGGAGATGTCCCAGGCGACTCCGGGGACGTTCGAGTAGGGCCGTGTACACGCTCGTCCGACGTTTCATCAAGACCGGGATCGGCTTCCTGTTCCTCGGGTTGGTCACAGGCCTCTGGGTGATGGTGCGCCGCGACATCTTCGGGATCTTCCCGAATCCGTACGTCGTGAGCGCGCATGTCCACGCGGTCCTCCTGGGCTTTGTGATGTTCATGATCCTCGGCGTCGCGCTCTGGCTCTTTCCACGCGCCGAGAAGGGCGACACCCGCTACCGCCCCGAGCGCGCCGAGGCGGCGTACTGGATCCTCCTGGTGAGCACGGCGGCGCGCTACGTGGGTGAACTGCTCCAGGCCCGGGGACGCACCACGTTCGTGGGGTGGCTGGTTGTGGCGGCCGGCGTCGGGCAGATCCTTGGACTCGCGGTCTACTTCTGGACCTTGTGGCCTCGCATCCGCTCGGTGGGAAGCCACATCCGCGAGGCGCGCGGCGAGAAGTTCTGAGGCGGGGCGACGGAGGCGAGGCTGATGCCCTCCAGCCCCAACCGGGAAACCTCGGCATTGAACGCGGCGATGCGTCGGTCGAGGAGCGGCGTCATGCTGGCCCGCACCTCGGCCCACTCGGCGTCCAGGTCCGACTTCCGCCCGAGGCCTCCCGTAGTGGGTGCGCCTTCGGCGCCGCCCGCGCCGTAGCCGCCGCCGCTATTGAAGTACGACATCAACGTGCGGTAGTCGGCAAGGAGGCCCGACCCGGACTCGGGCGCCTCGCCGACGGGTGCCCCGCCGCGCTCCGGCGCGGTGAGTCGCGCTTCCAAGGGTGCCAGCGAGTCGGTCAACGCCTGGAGCAACTCCGGAAGCCGACCCAAGTTTCGCTCCGCGGCGCGCGCCTTCGCGATGACATCGCGCGCCTGTACCCGGGCCGCAGC
>JBBSOM010000576.1:0-3106 GCA_038259715.1 Longimicrobiales bacterium | reverse complement strand
CCTGGACAACCTGCTGGCAACCGACGGGAAGGCCGAACTTCCCTGACGGGCATCGTCATCCGCGTTGACCGTGCTCCCGGGCGCGGGACATCTTACGATTCCGAGGGGTAGCGCTACGATGGCCATCTGGAAGGCCGTCTGGTCACTGCCCGATTCTCGTTCAAAGGACGACAGGAACCGATGTCCACCGTCGAGAAGGACGCCACCTCCCGCGCTGATCTTCAGGACGCCGTGCGGGCCCGCGAGGAAGAACTCGCGGAGCTGCGGGCCCGACTCGCGGCGTGGGAGGCCGAATACGCCGATATCCCCGAACGGGACGACTTGTTCACCACGATCTCCGGGCGGGAGATCAAGCCGCTCTATACGCCCGCCGATCGGGCGGACGAGGCGTACGAGGCCGACGTGGGCTTTCCGGGCGAGTACCCGTTCACGCGGGGCCCGTATACGACCATGTACCGGACGCGCTTCTGGACGATGCGCCAGTTCGCGGGCTTCGCGACCGCCGAGGAGACCAACCAGCGCTACAAGTACCTGCTCGAGCACGGACAGACCGGACTCAGCGTCGCGTTCGATTTTCCCACCCTGATGGGGTACGACTCCGATCATCCACGCTCGCTGGGCGAGGTCGGAGTGTGCGGTGTCGCGATCTCGAGCCTGGCCGACATGGAGACGCTCTTCGACGGGATCCCGCTGGACCAGGTCTCGGTGTCGATGACCATCAACGGCCCCGCGGTCATCCTCTTCTGCATGTACGTGGCCGCCGCCGAGAAGCAGGGCGTGCGTCCGGACATCCTCCGCGGAACGGTCCAGAACGACATCCTGAAGGAGTACCAGGCCCAGCATGCCTGGATCTTCCCGCCCGAGGCCGCGCTTCGCTGCATCGTCGACATGTTCGGGTGGTGCAGCGAGCATGCGCCCAAGTACAACCCGATCTCGATCTCGGGATACCACATCCGCGAGGCCGGGGGGACGGCCGGGCAGGAGTTGGCGTTTACGCTGCGGAACGGCTTCGAGTACGTGGAGCGCGGCATCGCGGCGGGGCTCGACGTGGATGCGTTCGCGCCGCGGCTGTCCTTCTTCTTCGACGTGCACAACGATTTCTTCGAGGAGATCGCCAAGTTGCGTGCGGCCCGTCGCATCTGGGCGCGCGGCATGAAGGAGAAGTACGGAGCGAAGAACCCCGAATCCTGGCGGCTGCGGACGCACGCGCAGACCGCCGGCGTCACCCTCACCGCGCAGCAGCCCGAGACCAACATCGTCCGGGTGGCGTACCAGGCCATGGCGGCCGCACTGGGGGGCACACAGTCCCTTCACACCAACTCGATGGACGAGACCCTCGCGCTCCCGACCGAGAAGGCCGTACGGATCGCGCTGAGGACGCAGCAGGTCCTGGCGTACGAGTCCGGGGTCACGAACACGATCGACCCGCTGGCCGGGTCGTACTTCGTCGAGGCGCTCACGGACGAACTCGAGCGCGAAGCCCTCGCCCTCTTCGAGGAGATCGACGGCATGGGAGGGGTCGTGCCCGGGATCGAGAACGGCTGGTTCCAACGCGAGATCGCGGGATCGGCGATGAGGCAGCAGATCGAGGTGGAGGGTGGCCGGCGCGTGGTCGTCGGCGTGAACCAGTTCACCGAGGGCTCGGGCGACATCGAAATCGACACGCTGCGCATCGACGCCGACGTCGAGGCGCGGCAGCGGGCACGGATGACCGAACTCCGCGAACGGCGGGATGATGCCGAGGTGGCGCGTACGCTCGCCGCGCTGACCGAGGCGTGCCTAGAGCGTGAGAACCTGGTGCCGCGTATCCTCGACTGCGCGCGTGTCTACGCGACCCTGTACGAGATCCGGTATGCGATGGAGAAGGTGTTTGGAGCGTACAAGGAACCGGTCTTTTTCTAAGGCGGCCGTGGTAGAAGGGCGACAAGCTGGAGGAACGATGCGATGGCCCTCCGCTGGGCTGTGGCCACTTCGTCGAGACCGATGAAAGCTGTGGCATGATCATCGGCTATGATTGGCTCTGGATGCTCAAGGCCCACATCGACGACCCTGAACCGGTTGCCAAACGGAGGAACACAGGCTAATCAAAGAGTATCCGGAGCCACCCCCTTCAACTGCGATCGGGGCAGCTTCCTTTCCCTCTTGTCGTCGTGGCTCCGTACGTTCCGAAGTCTATCCTTTCTCATCGGAGGTTGGCAGAGAGGAGGGACCACTCGCCCGAGCGGCTGAAGGCTTCCCTCGTGGAGTGGCGCAGCTGGCAGGCCACCCGTAGGACGGGGCGCTCCGTATTTGAAGCACGCGGGAGCGCAGAGCGCCTCACCGCCATCGCTGGAGGGTGGTGCCCCATGGGTCTCGAGTTGAGGTAGGAGTACTTGTCGGGGTTGTCGTGCTCGCCGGGTGTGGTGAACCGCGGATCTCCGATGGACCCTGGCAGGCGATTGTCTCCCACCTGGGGGACACGACGGTGATCCATACCGTTTCCGGCAGCGTTTGGGAGGAACCGGCGCGACTTGTCGAAGAAGTCCGCATCGGAACGATGGAGGAAGGAGAGACGACTTCCTTCGGTGTGAGCGGAGAAGTGGCGGTTGCCGACGACGGGTGAGTGTTCATCCTGGACTCGCAGGTTCCTGGGATCTACAGGTTCGACGCATCAGGCAGACTGATCGCTCGCATCGGGCGGCAGGGCGAGGGTCCGGGCGAGTACAGCGACGACATCACGGGGATGATCGTCGTGGGCGAACGCGTGTTCGTCGCAGATGCAGGCCTGGGGAGACTGTCGGCCTTCTCTCTCGACGGCACGTATCAAGGTTCCTTCGGGTCCGTGTCCGGACTCCGCTCGCTGTTTTCGCCTGCCATCGCACCTGGCCCGGGAGGCGGAGTTGTGCCACGGGTGCTTACGGTGAAGTTCGACCCTGGGAAAGGAATTCCGACCCCGTGGCCCGTTGGAATCGAGTTGAGAGGCCTCGATGGCGTCGTGGTCGACGCGATTCCTCCGCCGGTGCTTTCGGGAGGCTCCGCTCACCTGGAAGCCGGACCCCGGGGGGATGGTGTCCTGGTGGATTCGGAAGAGGACTTCCTGTTCGAACTGCGTCGCGACAACGGCGAT
>JBBSOM010000575.1:0-3107 GCA_038259715.1 Longimicrobiales bacterium | reverse complement strand
TGACGATCGAGGAGACGGTCCGGCACGAGCGGTACTATACGCCCGAGCAGCGCGCCGCCATCGCGCTCCGCGCCGAACGGCTGGGCACCGAGCGGATCGAGCGCGCGCAGCAGGAGTGGTCGGAGCTTTTCAAAGCGTTCGCGGCCGCTATGGCCGGTCGGCTCGCCCCCGAGAGCGCAAAGGTGGGCGCGCTTGCCGAGCGGGCGCATGCGCTGATTGAGCAGTTCACCGGGGGGGACGCCGGGATCCGGGACTCGCTCGCGCGGATGTACCGGGAAGAGGGTGCCGAGAAGGTGGGGGGTCACCACGGCATGGCGCTTCCCACGGGCCTCTGGGGCTACTACGGTCGAGCTTTGGCGGCCCAGCGGGCGGCCCACCGGGCGGGTGCGACGGAGGGTGGCGCGTCATGACGCCCGGCGACGAGGTCCGTCTCTCGATCTGTCCCGGATGCGGCGTCGAGTTGGCGGTGTCGGAAGGGCTGACCCATCGATATCTGGAGTCGTCGCCCGCGTGCTGGGAGACGTTCGGGCGGATCATCGGCAAGGAGTTCGGCGACCCCTCGTACTGGCCGCTGCATACGCTGACGGTCGATACCTTCGCGGCGCAGCATCCGGGCACGCGCTCCGACCAGACGCGCCATTCGGCGGCGTTCCACCTGGTGGGCCTCTGCCTGGTGATGGAGCGCGGAATGGACCCGACCGCGTCCGGACGGTTCCGGCAGAAGGGTGGCACCACGCACAAAGATCTGCCGTGGCTCGAGCCGCCGGAGTACCTGGGCGCGATGACCACGGCGGACGTGGCGCCGGCGTCCACCCCGGGCGAGCATGCACGCCTTGTGCGCGCGTGGGGCCGCGCGGTGTGGGACGCGTGGCATGAATATCATCCGACGGTCCGCGCTTGGACGGATCGTCTCGGATCCGTTGAAAGGGCAAGGGGATGAGATGAATACACAGGCACCATGTGCCGACTGGGTCGAGGAAAAAACCCTCATCGACGCCGTGGGGTGGCGGATCCCCGCGGTGGTCACCCTTCCTGCTGAAGGGACGTCCGCGGGCCTGGTCGTTCTGGTGCCCGGGTCGCTGTACAGCGATGCCGACGGCAACTACCCCATGTTCCACGCCTACCCCCACGCCTCGCGCGATCTGGCCCGGGAGATGGCTGAACGGGGCCTGGGCGTCATCCGGTACGCCAAGCGCGGGCCGGGGACGGGCGCGGAAGTGGTCGACCCCGAGCGTCAGGAGGAGGCGCGCCAGTTCCGCGCGCGGGTCACGGTGGCCATGGCGGCTCTGGCGCTCCTGAAGGACCGCGCCGGCGAGGGCGACGTGAGCGTGCCTCGGGTGCTCGCGGGTCACTCGGAGGGGGCGGTGGTGGTCCTCATGGCGGGCGCGGAAGGCGTGGACGTGGACGGCATCGTCAGCCTATCGGGACCGTCCGTGGGGATCTTCTCGATCATGCGCGAGCAACTCGGTCTGCCGCAGGGGAGTGCCCCGGAAGCGTATGCGGCGTTCGACGCGGCCGTGGCGGAGATGCGTGCCGGCCGCGTGCCCGAGCTCGACCCGCAGGATCCGACGCTCGGCTCGCTGGCGTTTGTTGCGCGCTCGGGGCCGGCGGTCGTGGGGTACATGGCGCAGATCGACGCGGTGGACCCGGTGGTGATGGCGGCGCGGGTGCGGCACCCCGTGTTGCTGGTCCAGGGAGGCCGTGACAACTCCGTGCCCGGGCACCATGTCGGCGCCCTCGAGGCGGCGCGGGGCAACGCGGGACTGCCCACGGAGGTGGCCCGCTTTCCGGAGCTGAACCACTTCTACAAGGCGGCCCCGGTAGGCATGGATGCGATGGCCGCGTTCATGCTCGACACCGACAGCGATCCGGCCGTCGCCGCGGCCATCGCCCGTTGGATGCGCGCGAACCTGGAACGGTAGGAGCCCGCCCGGCAAACCGGACGGGCTCACGCCACCCGTGATAGAAGGGAGCGGGCGGGGCCGCCTCAGCCTCGGACAGGCTGCTCGGTCGGGTCAGCCGCCCCGGCCGAACCGGCCGACGTGGATCGGGAAGCGTCCCTTGCGCGTCGACAGGTCGATCTCGACGGTCTCGCCATTGATCACGGCGGTAGCCGTCGAGTCGCCATCGAACGTGACCGTTACGTCCACCGTGCGGGACGAATCCCCCTTCGGCCCGTTCACGACCACGACGTCCATGGTGCGATGGATCGTCCCGGACAAAGGCCATCTGGGTTCCGAGCCGGGGACCGGAACCACGACTCCCGCATACGTGAACACACCGGACATGTCGTATGTGGCCGTGGATGCGTCGTCGAGCGTTCGGCTACGTGAGATGGATTCAGAGCCGCTTCCGTCGAAGGTGCGGGTCGTCTCGTCTCCGGCGAGGCCGCTCACGGTCAGGTCTCTCGTGCGTGTTACGCTGGCGGCCCACGGTCCGCGGGCGACGTCGGCGGCCACGTCGATTTCGAAGTGCGCGCTGGCGGTGGTTTGGGCGTCGTACGCGTTCTGCGCCACACCAGCCGCGTCGTAGAACGTCACGTTGCGCTCCCCGGACACTTTGCCATGGCTGAAGCGGATTCCCGAGGTGGCGAGCGCAACGTCCTCGACGGTCGCGTCGGCCACTACCGCGGCCGCGTTGAGCAACGTCGCGTCGTCAAGCTTCGGGGTCGTCGGGGTGTCACTGCACGCCGCGAGAGTAAGCACCGCAGCGGCCACCACGCCCCCGCTTCCGGTCATCCGCTTCACGTTCATCTCGAATAGCTCCGATCTGAATGGATAGCCACCTGTTACGGACCGTAGGAGTCGTGGCACTCCGTCGGCGTTAAATTCCAGGTGTTAGAACCCCAGGTCACTGCCTGCGGACTGCCAGCCAACCCCGCCCCGCCCCCCGTGGTGGCGGCGCTCCTGGCTCTTGAGCGAGGGGTCCCGGTAGCGGATCAGGCTCGCGAGGTGGCGGTTGGTCGGTTGGTTGAGCGCCCGGGCCAGCCCTCTGGTCCCAGCCTCGAGGATGCCGGCGAGCTTGCGTGGGGAGACGCGCGTCTTGCCGTCGCGGATGGCGCTGAGCCGGGCCAGCTCCTCCAGACCGTCCTGGAACCCGGGGAGCGC
>JBBSOM010000574.1:0-3112 GCA_038259715.1 Longimicrobiales bacterium | reverse complement strand
CACCTCGTAGTAGGCCCAGTCGCCGTCGGCTCCACCGCCGGAGCTCCCGCGCGCCTCGCCCCGTGCGAGGTCCCTGTACGCGGATCGAGCATCCGCGGCGGCGCCCCGCCGGTCGAGCCAGAGCGCCCACAAGCCGGCTTCCACGGCCACGTACGCCCAAGCGCGCCTCTGCCCCAGAGTATGCTGACCCCACCCCGGAAGGAGGAGCGAGCGAAGCGCCACGGCGGGCTGCGGGGGCATCGAGAGCGGACCCGCGACTCCTGGTGGACCCGCCCGACGTGGAAGCACAGCGTGTGAATCCCCCCGCATGGAGGCGCCGCCGCGTCGTTGCGCCGCAGCGGGAATGGGCAGCAGCGCCAACACGCCCGCGAGCGCAAGCGCCCAGGGGGCCATGCCACGCCATGAGGGCAGGAGCATCAAAAGCCGATGGAAAAGGTGACGTGGACCGGTTCGGTCTCACCCATCAGGATCGACGCCGCCAGGGACTTCGCAATGCCCAACTCGAAGCGCTGGTACCTGAGACCGAGACCAACCCGGACCCCGTCCTCCTGATCGATGTCGCTCGCCACGTAGCCCGCGCGCAGGAAGAGCGCTTCCGTCTGTCCGGCCTGGAGTTCGGCGCCCACGTAGAACGAGAGCGAGCCCGGGTCGCGGATGCGGTCCTGTACCTCGACCGTGACCCATCCCTGGACGTCGCGTGGTTCAGCCAGCGTGTGGAGCACGTCGTAGGCCACAGCCACACGCGCCCGAGCGGGACGTGGGTCGGCCTGCTCGGCGTTGAGCACCTGGAGGGCCGGTCCGACATGCGCGACCATTGCCCCGACCCGGAGGGGCAAGTCCCGCGTCGGTTCCAGCTGGACACCGGCATCGATGGCGTACGTCGTCGCCGTGGTGCCGGCATCCGGACAGATCCCCCGACACGAAAAGCGGAACTGAACGATCTTGAAGTTCACGCCCACGTTCAATCGGCCCAGGAGGCGCGCCGCCACCGATGCGATTCCCAGATGGTTCCGCACGGAGATGGTCCCGAGGATGTTCCCGTCAGCATCGGTCAGGTCCTGGTCACCCGCATCAAGGAGCAGGTAGGACGCGCCGACCGTGCCGACGCCCGGACGGGCGAAGAGCGCCGAGATGGCGGTCGTCGCGGTACCGACGGCGTGGTCGCCCCGAAACAGCACCGCGCGTGAATCCTCCACGGACGCGAGTCCCGCCGGATTCCAGAACGCCGACTCGATGCCCTGCATCGCGGTCATCGCGCGGCCCATCGCCACGGCCTTCGCGCCTACCGGCAGGAGCAGGAAGAGCGCCCCCTCGTTGGAAGGCGCTGATTTCTCTTGCGCGCCCACGCCCGTCGCCGACAACGCAAGGAGCAGGGTCGCCAGTACGCTACGGCTTTCCGGTCGCATCGTCCTCCGGAAGTCGAAATCCCAACGATCCGAGGCGTGCGCGATTCTTCCGCCACGCCTTGAGAGGCTTCACCCAGAGATCGAGGTACACCCGCCGCCCGAGAAAGTGTTCGATCTTCCTCCGTGATTCGCGCCCGAGTTCCCGAATGGCCGACCCTCCCTTGCCGATGAGGATGCCCTTCTGGGAGGACCGCTCCACGTAGACGTTGACCCCGATGTAGATCGGGTCCTGGCCTTCCCGGAATTCCTCCACCTGGCAGAAGGTCGAATAAGGGATCTCCTCCTCGTATCGCTCGAAGACCGTCTCCCGCACCAACTCCGCTACGAAAAAGCGCACCGGATCGATGCCGATGTCGTCCTCCGGGTAGAGGAAGGGCCCCTCGGGAAGGTCTGCGCTCACCGCGGCGAGCAGCGCGGCGGTACCGGTCCCCTCGAGCGCAGAAATGTGATGGATTTTGGCCGTATTCGCGTGTGGTGCCGCCCATGCGGCCCATGCCACGACCGCTTCCTCCACTCCTTCGTCGACCTTGTTCAGGGCGACATGGAGCGGCCCCCGGGCCTCCGCCATCACCCCTTCGAGCCGTTCGATGTCGGCGGACTGAGGGGGTCGCGAGGCATCGACAACGAGGAGTACCACGTCGGCCTCGTGCAGGGCCTCGAGCGCGGCCCCCAGCATGGAGCGCTGGAACAGATCACGCGCCTCGAGAAGACCGGGCGTGTCGAGGAATATGACCTGCGCGTCACCCTCCGTGAGGATCCCCGTCACCCGCTGCCAGGTCGTCTGGGCCTTCGAGGTCACGATCGACAGATGCGTGCCCACGAGGTGATTCAACAGCGTGGACTTTCCCGCGTTCGGTCGCCCGAGGAGTGCGACGTAGCCCGTGCGGGTGACCCGGGCCGGCTCAGTCATGTCGTGGGGTGGAGGCATGGCGCGGAACTTCGCCAAGGGGGGGGCGTCCGAGCAACAGGGTCAGCCCAGCTTCACGGCAGTCCCCGCCGACGTCACCATGAGCATACTTCCCCCGCGTCCCAGGACCTCGTAGTCGATGTCCACGCCCACGACCGCGTCGGCGCCCAGGTCCGCGGCGCTGTGGGCCATTTCCCTGAGGGCATCCTGCCGAGCGTCACGCAGCGCGTTCTCATAGGCGCCAACCCGGCCTCCCACTACGTCGCGCACCCTTGCGAAGATGTCCTTCACAATGTGGGCCCCCACGATGGTCTCGCCCAGACGATGCCCAAATACTCGCGGATGGGGCGGCCTTCGACGGAATGGGTAGTGGTCATGATCACGGGGTTCCTCCTTATGGACGCGGCGTCGAAATCGGCGCAGGAGGGCGTTGGGCTCCGGGGGCTGACCTGCGAAGTACCTTTCGGTACTCCTCGGTCAGCCTCCTCGCCCGCCTTCTCCTGCATCCGATTTGAACGCCCCCAATTGCATAGTGGGGGTCGGCCGGCCGCTGTCGCGTTGCTCGGCGCCGGGCGCCGACCTGGCCGAAAGAACGACGAAGCCCCTCGGTCCTGTGGTTCGGACCGAGGGGCGTTCTAAAGAAGAGTCGGCGGCGACGTACTCTCCCACCGGGCTGCCCCGGCAGTACCATCCGCGCTGCAGAGCTTAACGGCCGTGTTCGGGATGGGAACGGGTGGATCCTCTGCGCTACAGCCACCGACATCTATCGTGGCGGGCCGCCCGAATCGGCGCAGGAGGT
>JBBSOM010000573.1:0-3116 GCA_038259715.1 Longimicrobiales bacterium | reverse complement strand
TCGGCCTCGGACGGTACCGAGGGCCGCTGCATGGAATCCCCTGGGGCGCGAAGGATCTGCTCGCCGTGTCCGGCTACCCCACGACCTGGGGCGCCGAGATGTACAAGAACCGAGTGCTCGACTACGAGGCCACGGTCGTGCGCAAGCTCGACGAAGCCGGCGCCGTCCTCGTCGCCAAGCTTGCCACCGGCACGCTGGCGGACCTGGACCGCTGGTTCGGCGGCCAGACCAGGAACCCGTGGAACCCGGAGATCGGATCCGGCGGCTCCTCCGCAGGCCCGGCGTCCGCCACTGCCGCCGGACTCGTCGCCTTCGGAATCGGAACGGACACCGGCGGCTCGATCACACACCCATCCTCCCGCTGCGGGGTCACGGGCCTCCGGCCCAGCATGGGGCGCGTCAGCCGCCACGGTTGTATGCCCCTTGCCTGGAGCACCGACAAGATTGGGCCCATTTGCCGTACGGTGGAAGACGCGGCGGTGGTGCTCGAGGCGATCCAAGGACCAGATGGTCAGGACCTCACCTGCCGTGACGTCCCTTTGAACTGGGACCCGGACCTGGACATCGGGGAACTGCGCGTGAGCTATCTCCGGCGCGCATACGAGGACGACCACCCGAACAGCACCCAGGATCTCCAGGTACTCGACGCGCTCCGCGCCCTCGGCATCAACCTGAGCCCGGTGGATCTGCCGCAGGAGTTCCCGCTCACGGCGATGCGGCTCTTCGTCCTCTACGCCGAGGGCGCGGCCGGCTTCGATGAGCTGACCCGTACCAATCTCGATGACGAGCTGGATAACCAGGGCCCGGGCGACTGGCCCAACCAGTTCCGCATGGCCCGCTTCATTCCCGCCGTCGAATACATTCAGGCGCAGCGTCTGCGCACCATGATGATGGGCGCCGTGCGCCGTGTCATGCAGAATATCGACGTCCTGGTGACGCCTTACACGGGTCCGGACTACAACAACATCACGGTCTTCTCCGGGCAGCCGATCATCTGCCTTCCCAGTGGTTTCAAGGATGACGGGATGCCGGCGAGCACTGTGTTCGTCGGTAATCTCTACCGCGAGAGCGAAATGCTGGCGGTGGCGAAGGCATATCA
This sequence comes from Longimicrobiales bacterium, assembly GCA_038259715.1. Taxonomy (GTDB): domain Bacteria; phylum Gemmatimonadota; class Gemmatimonadetes; order Longimicrobiales; family Gaopeijiaceae; genus SZUA-318. Next base: position 2,017 of record JBBSOM010000573.1, on the reverse strand, counting down.
GGATGCGACGGGGTGGCACCTGAGGCACCCACCGAAGTTCGCTGTGTAGCGCTGGTTCCCGGCCGCGAATCAGAAACGCCCGTGGAGAGACTGTGGTCTCGATGGTCTTTCCATGACAGTTGTCACATCTGCGGCCGAGGGGAGCAACACGGTCGAAGGAACGACTCCGGTCGCGACCGAGAGTGCTGCGGTCATTCACTGGCCTGCGGCCCCGAGATCCGTTAGCCCGTGGTGGCGAACACATGGGCATGCCGATCATGGAGATTTGGATCGCGTCAGCTCGATCCTGGAGGTGGTCGCCAGCGCCAACTCCGGCTTGTGACAAGAGAACCCGGGGAGCCGGACGACTCCCTGGTCCACCATGCGTCGGATGGCCGCTTCGGCCTCGTCGTCCTCGATGACCCGGTCCCCGTCGGCCTTCCAGGAGAATGATGTGGTGCAGTACCAGATCCAGGTGGTCGGTCTGGAGCAGATCCAGGCGCCGCTCCATCTCCCGTATGGCGTCGTCGTGGCCGCGGGCGTCGCCCTAAGGTACTGAGGAAGACCGGGTTCCAGTGGGTCTTCATCGCCAACCCGATCTTGTCCGGATCGTCGAGAGGACCGTAGTTCGCAGCGGTATCGAGGAGGCGCACCTCATTTTCGATGACTCCATCAGGAGGGCACCGGCCATCCCCTCCGAGGGGATGGGCTCGAAGAAGCGGCCCCCACCTCCCACTCCGACGGCCGTGACCTGAACGCCGGTCGTGCCGAAAGGAATCGTGGTCGGCATCCGGACGTCGGTGCCGGGGACCTCAAGGAAGCCCGATATCTTCTGCCCGGGTTCCGCGACGATACCGCAGAGTTGAAATCGTTCCACAGCGATTCCGTCCGTCAAGGAGGATTTCGCACGAACTATTTGACACGCAATAATGATGCACGTATCGTGGCAGCGCTATTCTCGAAGTTTTCACCGTCCTCCGCACCACCGTTCGGGCTGCGGCGCAGCCACTCATCCGGAGACCGCCATGACCCACCCGTTACGAAATCGCCTGGCGTCCATCGCGCGCGTGCGCGCCCGCTGGACCGGACCCGGTCCAGGGAGCGTCACCCTCGTCCTCATGTTGGCATTGCTCGGGAGTGCCGCGCCGGTGGCGGCACAGACGGGACAGATCACGGGGCAGGTCACTCAGGCTGTTTCCGGTGCTTCGCTGAGCGCGGTGCAGGTGTTCCTCACGGGTACCGGGACCGGGACTCTGACGAACGCCTCCGGCCGCTACCTGATGCTCAACGTTCCGGCCGGCACCTACACGATCCGGACGGAGCGCATCGGCTATCGCACGATGACGCGCGAGGTGACGGTTTCGGCCGGGGAGGTCCTGACGGAGGACTTCAGCCTCGCGGAAGAAGCATTGGGGCTCGATGAGATCGTCGTAACGGGTACGGCGGGAGCCGCACGCCGTCGAGAGGTCGGCAACAGTATCGGTCAGCTCAACACCGCGAACCTGAACGAGCCGATCAACAACGTGTCCACGCTGCTGCAGGGCCGGGTCGCGGGGGTCAGCGTCCAGTCGACCAGTGGCTCACCCGGCGGCGGTACCGCGATCCGACTTCGCGGCAACGTTTCGGCCACGATGAGCAACCAACCGCTCATCTACGTCGACGGGACCCGGGTAGCCAGTCAGTCGTTTCCGAAGAACTACTTCCCGATCGGCTATGCGGGAAGCTCGGACAACTCTACCTACAGTCCGCTCAACGATATCGACCCTGCCGACATCGAGCGGGTGGAGATCATCAAGGGGCCGGCCGCCACAACCCTGTATGGCACGGAGGCCGCCGCCGGAGTGATCCAGATCTTCACGAAGCGTGGCGGCACAGGCGCCGCCCGCTGGACAGCGGGCATCTCCGAAAGCCTGAGTCAGGTGCGGGACTTCGGTCCGACGCAGGGCTTCGACGGCAACGCGATCGTCGTTCCCGCGAGCGAAGTCGACCCCTATGGCACGCCCGGCAAGATGTATCTGGAGCCTTACCTGCGGACCGG
>JBBSOM010000572.1:0-3118 GCA_038259715.1 Longimicrobiales bacterium | reverse complement strand
GGCGCTCGCTGCCGCCAACGAGACCGGCGCGGCGGGCGTGCTCTTCTATCTGTTGGTCTATGCGGTGATGAACATCGGCGCGTTCGCGGTGATCCTGTGCGTGGCGCAGCAGGGCGAGGAGCGGCTCCAGATTCAGGACTACGCAGGTGTCGGCTGGGCCAATCCTCTCCTCGGCGTCGCCCTGACCATCTTCCTGCTGTCCCTTGCCGGCTTTCCGGGCACCGGCGGCTTCATGGGCAAGATCTATCTGCTTCAGGCCGCTGCGGATTCGCGTCTGTGGGTTCTCTCGGTGATCCTGGTCCTGTCGACCTTGATGTCATACTGGTACTACCTGCGCGTCGCCTGGTACATGTGGATGCGGGAAGCACCCGCAGGCGACCCGGCCGGTCGGGTCGGCACACCGCTGCCCATGCGGCTCGCGCTTCTCGTCAGTGTGGCCGTGGTCCTCTACCTGGGGATCTTCCCGTCTTCCGCGATCGAGTTCGCGCGCACGTCCGTGCACGGTCTCGGCGCGCTGGGTGGTGGTATGCTCGGCGTGGCTCGCTGAGGCACGATGAAGCTCGATGGGCGCATCTTCCGAGAGTATGACATCCGTGGGATCGTAGGCAAAGACCTGGACCCGGATGTGGCCCGGGCCGTCGGCCGTGCCTTCGGAAGCACCCTTCGTGTCGGGGCCGGCCGAGATCGTCCGCGCGTCGCGGTCGGGTGTGACAATCGCCTCACGTCTCCCCAATTGTCAGCGGCGCTGATCGCAGGCCTGCGCGCGGCGGGCGCCGATGTCCTGGATGTCGGGACCGTGCCGACGCCGGTGCTCTACTGGTCCGAGGTCACGTTCGGGACCGACGCTGGTGTCCAGATCACCGGATCCCACAATCCGCCGGAGTGGAACGGCATCAAGATGTCGCTCGGGCGCACCGCCTTGTATGGCGGAGCGATCCAGGACCTGCATCGGCGTATCATCGAGTCCGATTTTCTTTCCGGCGATGGGGTGATCGAGCGCGCCGATGTGATCGAGCGGTATATCGAGGACATCGCCGGACGTTTCAACCTGGCTCGTCCGGTCCGGATCGCGGTGGACTGCGGCAACGGCACGGGCTCGCTGGTGGCGGTGCCCCTCCTGGAAGCCATGGGCGCGGAGATCACGCCGCTGTTCTGCGATTCCGACCCGACCTTCCCGAACCATCACCCGGACCCGACGGTCGACGACAACCTCGAAGACCTGATCGCGACGGTGCGTGGGGGCGATTTCGACCTCGGAGTGGCCTTCGACGGGGACGCGGACCGGATCGGTGTGGTCGACGAGAATGGGGGGATCATCCGTGGCGACCTCCTCCTTCTCCTGTACGGCTTGGACATCCTCGAAAAGAAGGGGCCCGGCCAGAAGCTGGTGTTCGACGTGAAATGCTCCCAGGCACTTCCGGAGGTCTTCGAGCGCGCAGGTGGGGAGCCGATCATGTGGCGCACTGGCCACTCCCTCATCAAGAAGAAGATGAAGGAGACGGGAGCTCTCGTGGGTGGAGAGCTCTCGGGTCATATCATGGTCGCGGACGATTACTATGGGTTCGACGACGCGCTGTATGACGCCTGCCGGCTCATGGACATGGTGGCGAGCGGTCGGAAGTCGCTCTCCGAGCGCGTCGCCGAGTTTCCCGCATACGTATCCACGGCCGAGATTCGCCTCGAGGTGACCGAGGAGTTGAAGTGGACGGTCGTCGAGGCCGCGGTCCGCCACTTCCGTTCCAGGTACGACGTGATCGAAGTCGACGGCGCGCGCGTCCTCTTCGGAGACGGATGGGCGCTCCTCAGAGCGTCGAACACGCAGCCGGTCATCGTGTCCCGATACGAGGCGCGCACCGGGGAGCGCCTCCTTGAGATCCGCGGCGAAGTAGAGACCTGGTTGCGCGGCCAGGGCGTCACCCCGTAGCGCGGGGCCCGCGCCTGCACCCATGAAAGCGTTCCTGGCTTCGCTCCGCGGTCTCCGTCTGGTGATCGCCGTCTTCGTCCTCCTCGGGCTTCTTCTTGCGGTCGCTCGAATCAGCGCGTCGATCTACGCGGAGGTCCTCTGGCAGACGCGGTCGGGGTACACCGACGTGTTCCTGCGTCGAGTCCTCTGGCAGTGGGGCGTCCGTCTGGGCGCCGGTGTCCTGGTGGGCGCTGCCGTCTACTTCAACCTCAGCGTGGTTTCCGGCACGCTTGGCGGCATCCAGATCAAGCGTCGCTTCGGAAATATCGAGATCTCCGAGCAGCTTCCGCACAGCTACGTGATGTGGACGATGCTCGGATCGGCCGCTCTCCTGGGTCTCTGGTTCGGCGCGGCGGTCCCCTCGTCGCTGGGCATCCAGTCGCTGCTCCTGACGCACACCGCCTCATGGGGCCTGTCCGATCCGATCCTCGGGTTGGACATCAGCTTCTACGTCTTCGGTCTCCCGGTGCTGGGGAGTGCGCTCACGTTCCTCCTGGTGGTGGTGTTTCTCCTCTTCACCCTGACCACGGCCGGCTACGCCGCTACCGGTGCAATGCGTTGGGGTCGGGGGCGAGTGGTCGCCCAGGATATGGTGCGGATCCACCTGGGCGCGCTTGTGGGGGTGTTCTTCCTCCTGCTCGCCGCGCGGCTGTGGATATCCCGCTACCTGCTTCTCCTCCACGGCTCGTCGCCGGTGCAGGGGATCTTCGGGTTCGCGGACGCCCAGGCACGCCTTCCTGCGTTACAGACGCTGGCGGTTCTGAGTGTCGCGGCGGGCGTGGTGATCTTGTGGGGTGCGTGGACGAACCGCGGTCGCCTCATGGCCGCAGCCGCGGTGGGCACGGTGGTCGCGACGCTGCTCATCGGCCAGTTCTATCCGGCGATGGTGCAGCGCTTCCAGGTCGAACCCAACGAGCTGGTGCGGGAGACGCCCTACATCCAGGCCAACCTCGCGTTCACTCGCCGTGGCTTCGGACTCGACTCCCTGGAGCGACGACCCTTCGCGTACAGCACCGCCGACTCTGTCGACTGGTCCCTCGCGGCGCGCCAGTTCGCTGGACTCCCGATCTGGACCCGGGATGCGTTGCTGACCACGTTTCGGCAGGTCGAGGCCCGCTTCCCCTACTACGACTTCACGGAAGTCACCATCGATCG
>JBBSOM010000571.1:0-3122 GCA_038259715.1 Longimicrobiales bacterium | reverse complement strand
TCGTCGATGAGGATGGAGTCCACCTCGTCGATGATCGCGTAGGCGTGCCCGCGCTGAACGCGCTGCGCGAGCGAGTGCACCATGTTGTCGCGCAGGTAGTCGAAGCCGAACTCGTTGTTCGTGCCGTACGTGATGTCGGCGCCGTACGCGGCCTGCCGCTCGGGGCTGCCCGGCTCGTAGAGGTCGATGACGTCCACGGTGAGGCCGAGGAACCTGTAGATGGCGCCCATCCACTCGGCGTCGCGCTGGGCCAGGTAGGAGTTGACGGTGACCAGGTGCGCACCCCGCCCCGCCAGCGCGTTCAGGTACAAGGGCATGGTCGCAACGAGCGTCTTTCCCTCACCCGTGGCCATTTCGCAGACGATGCCCCGGTGCAGGCTGATGCCGCCCACGAGCTGCACGTCGTAGGGGATCATGTCCCAGGTCATGGTCTGACCGGTGACCGTGATGTCGCGCCCGCTCATGCGGCGGCACGCGTCCTTCACGGTGGCGAACGCCTCCGGAAGGATCTCCTCGAGCGCGTCCTCGATGACCTCGAGTAGCTCCTTGTCGTGGTTGGAGATCTCCATCGAGAGCTTTTCGCGCTCGCCGGCGTCCTCGGAGTGCCGCTTCTGCTCCCGCAGCTCGGCGGTCGATGCGCGGAGTTCGGCGGTAGCCTCCGCGATCCGGTCCCTGAAGGCCTGGGTGTGGGCCTGGAGTTCCTCGTCGGACAGAGGGGCGTAGCTTTCGGCGAGTTCGTTGATCTCGTCGACGAGCGGCTGAAGCTTCCTGGCCTCCCTCTTGTGACGGGAGCCCAGGAGCGCTTGGATGGCGGTCTTGAACATGAAGTTGCTTCTGGAGGTACGGTCGCCCGAAGGTGGGCAAGCCGTATTATACTCGGAAATGGGGTGGAAGATCACCCATGTGAAGAACCGCTAAGCGCGCTCTGCCTCCTGGTCGGACGCACGTCGCGGCGGGCCGGGAGGCCTGGGTCCGTCCTCCTCGACCTGTCCTGTGAAGACCACCGGCACGTTCCGCGCAAGGATGCGGAGGTCCCGCCAGAGCGACGTGTTGTCGATGTAGGACAGTTCCACCTCCACCCGTGCGGGGTAATCCGGCCGGTGGCGACCTTGTGCCGTCCAGGCTCCGAATACCCCAGGCTTCACGCTCAGGAGTTGCCCCCGCCTGCCGTCGTACCACGCCAGTTCGTCCGGGACCACGGGTCGAGGGCCGACCATCGACATGTCGCCCCGGAGCACGTTGAAGAACTGGGGCAACTCGTCCAGGTGCGTGAACCGAAGAAGGTGACCGATGCGCGTCACTCTCGGATCGCGCATCCGGGGCAGTTTGAAGCCGCTACGCCGGTGCTCCTCCCGCAGCGCGGGGTCTCGCTCCAGCCATGCCTCGGCATCACTGACCATGGTCCGCAGCTTGAGACACATGAAAGCGACCCCGTCCTTCCCGCACCGACGATGGCCGAACAGCACCGGCCCCCGGGACGTGAGCTTCACGGCCAGGGCAGCGATGAGGAGTATCGGAGCGGCAATGGCCAGAAGTGCCGTGGCCATGAGAATGTCGAAGGCGCGCTTCAAAGCCCGTTCGCAACGTGGGAGCGTGATGAAACGGGGAGACAGGTACGGCGGTTGAATACCATCGTTTAAAAAATAGGGTCCACACCGTCAGGTGTCCAACCGGTATCGCCACCGGGCCGGTGCAAGGTAGATTTCTCTTTGTGTTGGCGCGGCTGCAGACCACGCAAGGGGTAGCTAGCTATGGCTGAAATCATGAAGCGTATCACGGTGCACCCCGACCAGTGCGGCGGACGTCCATGTATCCGGGGCATGCGTATCAGAGTCACCGATGTACTGGACCTCCTCGCGGCAGGGCTGTCCCAGAAGCAGGTGCTGGAAGAGATGCCTGCCCTGGAGATGCAGGACATTGAGGCGTGCCTTCGCTTTGCCAGCCGTAAGCTGGGGCACCCGATCCTGGCGGCGTGAAGATCTGGCTGGATGCTCAGCTCTCGCCTCGAGGAACCGTAGCCAACTTCGGACCTGGGGATTTCGATGGCGTCGTCCGAGACCGGCCCAGCCGCTGCTAGTTGTGGCCCCGCCCCCTGTCGGAAAGGAGCCGCTGGATCTCCTCGGACATTCTCTCCTCGAAACGCTCCCGGCTGAAGCGCATCGCCTGCGCGCGGCAGGCCTCGGCGTTCCATGGGTGCGACTCCAGCCGCTCGATCGCGTCCAGGAGGCTCTCGACCGACTGTTCCGGAAACAGAACGCCGGTTTCCCCGTCGATGACGGTTTCCGACGCGCCGCCCCGTTCGAACGCCACCACGGGACTCCCCGCCGCCTGCACCTCCACGGGAAGGATGCCGAAGTCCTCGACACCTGGAAACAGGTAGGCTCGGCACCCGCGCACGAGGCCGGCCAGCGTCTCGTGGTCCACGGCGCCCACGAACGTGACCGTGGCGCCGGCCATGCGTTCGAGCCGAGCACGCTCGGGTCCGTCGCCGAACACGACCAGGCGGAACCGCCCCCGGTTGGCCGCCGCCACCGCGAGGTCGATGCGCTTGTAGGCGACCAGACGTCCTCCCGCCAGATAGGCGTCACGCACGGCGTCCCCCGTCGGGAAGGCCTCGACGTCCACGGGCGGATGCACCACGGTGGCCTGGGCGCCGTACGTCCGATGGATCCGGTCCCGGACGAACGAGGAGTTGGCGAAGAAGGCGTCCACGCCCGCCGCGCCGGCGCGGTCCTGACGCTGGAGCCAGCGCAGAATGGGGCCGCGCAGCAGGGCCGCACCTCCCCTCCGGTAGGTGGCGTTCAGGTCCCACAGATAGCGCGGCGGCGTGTGACAGTAGCAGGCGTGCAGAGCCCGCTCGGGCACGCGTACACACTTGGCCAAGCTGTGGCTGCTCGAGATGATCAGGTCGAAGCCATCCAGGTCCAGCGACCTCCATGCCCACGGCATGACGGGGAGGAACGACCGGTAGTGCCGGCCGGCTCCGGGAACCCCCTGGAGCGGGGTGGTACGGACGTCCCTGCCCCGGAACGCGGCGGCCGTACGTGGGTCGGGGTGGTGGACCAGCGTGTAGATGGGCGCCTGGGGGAACAGCCGCGCCAGGGAAAGGAGAACGCTCTCCG
>JBBSOM010000570.1:0-3127 GCA_038259715.1 Longimicrobiales bacterium | reverse complement strand
GTAGGGATCGACTTGGCCGGGCAAGAGCTTGCCGCTGGCGCTATCGACTTGGATCGCCAGGGGCGGCGCCACCAAGTACGCATACGCCATGTACGCCAGGATCAGGCCCCCCAGTCCCAGGGCGAGCCACTGAACGTAATTCTCGAGGAATTTGACTACCTTTTCCATTTCGTACCTCTCGGAGCAAGCTCGTATTGCCAGTGTTGAAAGGCCATGTTCCTAGCGGGACGTCAAGGCGTTCCCAGCGGGCTGATCGGCGGAGCCGGGCGCGATTCCGGGCGGGCTTCCGCCATCGCGCCCGCGCCCATTCGGCTCGTGAGCCAGGCGAGCGCGAGGATGAACCAGAAAGCTGGCTCCGCGGACGCCTGGTAGAAGACGTTGAACACGCAGAGGCCCACGATCAACGGTACGTAGGGACTCGCCCGCAGGATGGGCACCGCGAGCAGGGCGATCACCAGCAGCAGGGCCATCACGCCGGATTCGGCGAACAATGTGACGTAGATCGAATGGAAGTTGCCGTACTTGTTGTCCGGAAAGATGTCCTGAAGGACGTGGAACGAGTCGCCGTACCCGAGCCCCAGCGCTGCCCGGCGAACGGATTCGGTGGCCTCGTCGATGCCCCGGCCCAGAAGGTACGCGTGCTCCTGTGTGGAGCCTTCTCTCAGCGAGAAGCGGGTACTGATCGGTTCGGCCGCGCGCCCGACCCCCGTGACGACCGAGGGGCTTGCGATGAGGAGGAGTGCGGCGGCGGCGACCGCCGTGAGGGACGCGACGACCATCCATCGTGGAGGCCGCACGCGGTGCGTGGTCACGAAGCCCACCAGCGCCATGACTACCCCGGCCACCACCGCCGACCGCGAGAGGGTGAGCAGCGTGAGCACGATCCCGACGGCCAGAAAGACCCGTCTACGGAGTCCCGGCTCCCCGCCCCGGACGATCAGGAACATGTATACGACGTAGAGGAGGCCGGCGCGGTTCGCATCCGCGACCATGCCGCTGAGTCTGGGGATCGACCCACCGTACGTCGCGGGCTCGAGCATGAACCGTGCGGGGCCGAGGGTCGGATGCCAGGTCCCTCCCCGGAGGAAATACACGACCTCCGCGACGTTGAAGAGCACGGCCAGGACCAGGCCCCACTCCGCGCCCGACGCGAGGGCCCGTCGGGTGCCCGGACGGTGGACGAACGCCATCGCCACGAGGAACGTGCCCACGGCGATGGCCGCGAGCCCGACGCACCGTTTCGCGGAGGTGGTCACGTCGATCCCGGCCAGCGACGAGAGCAACGTCACGCACAGCAGCCCGGCCAGAGTGACCGCGTATGCGGAGGCACGCCGGTCCGGCGGTCGGATGAGTACCCTCAGCGCACCGATGCGTACGGCCTCCGCCGCCAGGAACAAGGGGGTCAGGACGAGGAACGGGGTGAGCACGATGCCGGCGCGGCCGCCGGCCAGATCGAGGCGATCCATCCCGACCAGCGCCAGCCAGACCACGAGCCCGACCAGCGCCGCACGCTCGCCGGTTCCCCGAGGAGCGACTTTCCCGTTGGCGCCGCCACTCCGAACGGTCGTCTCAGGCACGGAGCGCCAAGCCCAGGTTCCGCACGATGCCTCGTTCCCGCAGCGTATGGTACTGCAGCACGGCCAGTTTCCGGCCGAGAGGGCCGCGGTCCGGGATCGAGGCGATGTCGCCGAGTAGCCGCAACTGCTCGGGGGAGAGGGCCTCCGGGAAGCGGCCGATGAAGGCCCGCGCCTGCGCGGCGGTCCGGTCGATCCACCGCTTCAGTTCCGCGTTCCCCTGCCTCAGCCTGCGGATCCCGTCCGCCGCCCCGTTCAGAGGGCCCGAAAGCGTGCCGTAGGCGTTCGCGCCGTGCCGCCGATAGAGTACGGTCGCCTCATCGACCGACACGAGCCGACCGAAGGCCACCGCGACCAGCGCAAGCCACCAGTCCTGCTCAGGGGCGCCCGCCGGGACGGGCAGCGCAAGGTCCAGAAGAGGCCGGTTCATGAGCAACGTGGGCCAGGTGGCGACGTTGCTGACCAGGATCCGGGGCAACGTGGCCCGGTCGGGCCTCGCCCCCATGTGGTCCCAGAGGGAAGGCGCGATTTCGACGAGGTCGGTGTCCACGACCCGGAGGTCGGTGTGCACGAGGATCGGGCCCGGGAAGCGGCGCTCCGCCTCTTCGAGCGCTTGGAGCGACCGTTCGATCTTCCCCGGGAGCCACACGTCGTCCGCGTCGCACCCCATCACCGCCCCCGCGTCGGCGGGGAGGTGGCCGAGCAGCCAATCCTGACACCCGGGAAGCCTCAATTGCCGGCCGTCGCGCGGGTGGGTGTGGATTCTCGCGTCCTCGTCCGCCGCACGACGCACGATCTCCCAGCTTTCATCCGTCGACGCATCGTCGCGGACCCAGAGCCGCCACGCCCGGTACGTCTGCGCCTGGAGACTCCGGAGCTGCTCCGGGAGCCACCGGGCTCCGTTGTGCACGGAGAGCACGATGTCGACGGTCCGAGTCATGTCCCGGAAGCTACACCACGCGGGGGGAGCAGCCAGTGCCTTGCCATCGACCCCGCGCCTCACGAAGGTTCTGCGATGTCAGGCGACGGTGGAATCCGGGTGGCCCTCGTCCACGAGTGGCTCGTCCATTGGGGAGGGTCGGAGAGCGTTCTCCTTTCCCTGGCGCGGCTGTTCCCCCAGGCGCCCATCTACACGCTGGTCCACCACCCCGACCCACGCACGGCCGCCGCGTTCCGGGGCAGGGACGTCCGCACCACCCCGCTCCAGGGCGTTCCCGGAGCCGGCCGTCACTACCGGTCGTTCCTCCCCGTCATGCCGTGGGCCTGGAGGTCGCTGGACCTCGAGGGCTTCGACCTGATCATCTCGAGCAGCCACAGCCTGGCCAAGTGTGTGCGCGTGCCCGAGCGGGCTCTGCACGTCTGCTACTGTCACACTCCGCCGCGCTATCTGTGGGACCTGAACGCCACCTACCGGGGGGGAGGTGCGGCCCTGCTGCGCGGCCCCATTCTGCGCTGGCTCCAGCGTCAGGACCGCGCCGGCGCGGCGGGCGTGGACGCCTTCTTCGCCAACTCCTCGTTCGTCCGGGACCGGATCCATCGGACGTACGGCGCCC
>JBBSOM010000569.1:0-3130 GCA_038259715.1 Longimicrobiales bacterium | reverse complement strand
GCACGCCGCGTCCGGATCGTGCTCGGCCTGCGCGAGGATCTCCGCGGCCGCGAGGGTCGGGTCGGCGGTGGCGTCGGCGAGCACCAGCACCTCGGACGGCCCGGCCGGCGAGTCGATGAGCACGCGGCCCGCGACCTGGCGCTTGGCCTCGGTCACCCAGCGGTTGCCCGGCCCGATCACCGCGTCTGCCGCGGGCACACTCGCGGTACCGAAGGCCATCGCGGCGATGGCCCCCGCGCCGCCGAGCGCGAAGAGGCGGTCGGCTCCGCCGAGGGAGCACGCCGCGAGCACCTCGGCCGGCGGCTCGCCGGACGGTCCGGGGGGGGAGCAGACTACGACCTGACGGACGCCCGCGGCGCGGGCGGGCACCACGCCCATCAGCACCGAAGACGGATAGGCGGCGCGACCGCCCGGGGCGTATACGCCCACCGTGTCGAGCGGGACCCAGCGCCGGGTGACACGCACGCCCGGCTCCACGTCGAGTACTACGTCGGACGGAATCTGCGCGGCGTGGAAGCGGCGGATGTTGTTCGCGGCGCGTTCGAGCGCGGCGCGCACGGCCGGATCGAGCGCGTCGAGCGCCTTCCACCAGCTTTCCCGCGGCACTTCCACCGTGTCCAGGCGCACGCCGTCGAAGCGTTCGGCCATGTCGAGAAGGGCGGCGTCTCCGCGGTCGCGCACGTCCGCGAGGATCTCGCCGACCGCCCGCGCCAAGCCGGGCTCGTCGGTGGGCGCGCGCTCCAGCAGGCGGCGGCGCGCCTCCATCGTCAGGTCGGCGAGGCGTCCTTCCGCAAAGAGGTCGGTCACGGCATCAACCTCTCGATGCGGGTGACCAGGATGCCCTCGGCCCCCAGTTCCTTCAGCCGGGCGATGGTCTGATACACGCGGTCGGCGTCGACCACCGCGTGCGCCGCAACCCACGCGTTGCCGTCCAGGACCTCGACGATGGTGGGACCGTTGATGCCCGGGATGACCTTGCGCACCTCATCGAGCCGGGCGCGCGGGACGTTGGCCATCAGATACCGCTTGGCTTCGGCGCGGAGCACGGACTCGAGGGCCGTGCTCAACTCGGTGACGGCGCGCGCGATGCGTTCGTCGTCCAGCGCGGCCGGATTCGCGATGAGGCGCGCCGTGGACGTCATGATCGTTTCGATCTCGTGCAGCTTGTTCATGCGCAGGGTGGAGCCCGTGGACACGAGGTCCACGATCACGTCGGCGACGCCCAGGTGCGGCGCGATCTCCGTGGCGCCTGAAACCGACGCGATGGTGATCGGGATGCCTAGCGATTCGAAGTATCGGCGCGCGACGTTCGGGAAGGACGTGGCGACCCGCGTTCCGGCCGGCAAGTCGCGTGCACACTTCGCCGGCGACTCGTCGCGTACGGCCACGGCGAGCCGGCAGAAGCCGAAGCCCAGGTCGAGCACCTCCGTCACCTGACGGCCGGCCTCGGCCACCAGGTCGGCGCCCGTGATGCCGACCGCCGCCGCCCCGTCCGCCACATATTCGGGGATGTCCGCCGCGCGCACGAAGAGCGCCTGGAAGTCCTGGCCCAGGTCCGCCATGAGCGCCCGCTCGCCGCGGAAGGCGGCGCGAAGCCCTGCCTGCTCCAGCAGCGCGACGGCCTTTTCCGCGAGTCGCCCTTTGTTCGGGAGCGCCACCCTCACGCGCTCCCCTCTCGTGTCACCCATCTCGTGTTCTCCGTCGATGTCGATTCCGCCGATGTCGATCCCGTCGATGTCGATCCCGTCGCCGTGTCGCTTCACGGTGACGAAAAAACCGCGACCCGATTCAATCGGGCCGCGGTGGGAGTGCTTCGCCGGACTCGCGTCCTCTGGACGTCCTCTAGGCGCGCACCGACCCCCCGCAGCCCGGATGGGCCGCGTGGTGATGATGGTGGTGGTGATGCCGGACGCTCGTCATGGTCATGGTCCCGAAAAGCTGATGCGATGGTCGAAAAGCGTCAAGGCGCGGCGCCACCTGCGTGCCGCTCACGACCGTGGCCTGCTCCCCATCGGCTGGATCGCGGGCCGTCCGTCCGCGTTGGCCAGGTCCCAACTCACGGCGTGAACCAACTTCACGATGCGGGTCATCTTCTCGTAGTTGATCTTGTCCGCATCGTCCCCCGGCCTGTGGTAGTCGGGGTGCAGCCCGGTATGGAACCAGACCGCGGGCACGCCGTTGTTGAGGAAGGGCCAGTGGTCGCTTCGCCGGAGCAGGTTCGACTCGTTGTTGTCGTAGCGAAAGCGCAGCGTGAGCCCGAACGGCTTGTTGTCCGCCTCGATGTCGGCGGCCAGATCGGGGGTGCGGCTGTAGCCGAGGATGTTGATCGCGTTGGCGTTGGACTCGGCGGTCTGCGGCTCGAGTCCACGGAAGCGACGGCCGCCGTCAGCGGGCACTTCTTCGTTGCGGCCGATCATGTCCATGTTGAGGACGGCCACGGTGCTCTGCATCGGGAAGAGCGGGTGGAGCGTGTAGAACCAGGATCCCAGCATGAGCCGCTCCTCGGCGTCCCACGCGGCGAAGAGGACGGTACGTCGGGGGCGGTCCCCCTTCTTCGCAGCGCGCGCGTAGGCCTCGGCGATGGCCATGAGACCGACGGCGCCGGAGCCGTTGTCATCCGCGCCGTTGTAGATGTCCACACTATCCGCGCCGTCGTGGTCGTAGTGGCCGCTGACGATCACGACCTCGTCACGGAGCGTGGAGTCGGAGCCCTCGACCATCGCCAGGATGTTGCGGCCCGCGGTCTTGTGGCGCTCGACACCGGTCGTCAGACTCACCTTCGCGCCCTTGAGCGTGACCACGCCCATGCCGTGCTCGGCATCCTCCGCGGCTTGGGCCAACTCGGTGAGCGTCCGACCGCTTCCTTTCACGAGGGCGTCCGCCAACTCCACGGAGATCTCGGCGGCGGGAATGGTGATGTGGTCCACCCCGTTCGCGAGCAGGAAACGCTCGATGCGTCGCGGCTGGTCGGGCCATGCGGCGGCGTTCAAGCTTGTCCATGCGTCGGCGCTCGAATCGGCGTCCCTGCGCACGAAGAGGATGGCTACGGCGCCGCGTTCGCTGGCCGTGACCGCTTTACGCCACGCGCGTCCCGACTCGGATGCGACCACCCCATCGAACGGGCTCGCCG
>JBBSOM010000568.1:0-3130 GCA_038259715.1 Longimicrobiales bacterium | reverse complement strand
GTGCCACTTCTGGCCGTCGGTGGCCAGGTTCCGGCGCAGGACTTCGAGGATCACGCCCCACTCCTCCGGATCGTCGGCCTCGTCGAAATCCGGCACGCGCCCGGCGTCCTCGAACTCGACACCGCGGTGGATGAGGAGGGTCGCGTCCCCGCCGTCGTCCACGATCAGGTCGGGCCCGGAGCCGTCCGGCCATTCGAGCGCCTGCTCGGTGCACCACCAATACTCCTCGAGCGTCTCGCCCTTCCACGCAAAAACCGCGATGCCCTTCGGGTCGTCCACGGTACCGTCGCGTCCGACCGCGACCGCGGCAGCCGCGTGGTCCTGCGTCGAGAAGATGTTGCACGAGACCCAGCGCACGTCGGCGCCGAGGTCCAGAAGCGTCTCGATTAGGACGGCGGTCTGCACGGTCATGTGCAGGGAGCCCATGACCTTCTTGCCCGCGAGGGGCTGTGCCGGCCCGTACTCCTTCCGGGCCGCCATGAGACCCGGCATCTCCTGTTCGGCCAGGCGGATTTCCTTGCGGCCCCACTCCGCGAGGCCGAGATCCTTGACCTTGAAGGCGGGGCGCTCCGTGGTGGTCTCGTGCGGCTGCGATGCAACGGCGAGGTCGGTCATGATTTCCCTATGTCTGTGTTTGTATGGGTCGGTGTGATGGCTGTCGCCAGGAACAGAAGTGGCCCCGCGGCATCCGGATCGGGCGGCAGGGGGCATGCATGCACGTGCAAGAAGCCGGAGTCGGCCAACCAGCCCTCGAGCGCGACCGGGTCGAAGCCGGGCCAGACATGTCCCATCTCCTCGGCGTACTCGGCGCCGCGACCGTGGGCGCGCATCTCGACGACGATCAAACGCCCGCCCGGTGCGAGCGCACGCTTGGCCTCCCGCAATACTTGTCGTGGGTCGACCATGTAGTGCAGCACCAGCGAGAGCACCGCTACGTCCAGTTCCCCATCGGCAACGGGAAGCTGCTCCAGATCGCCCGCACGCAGCTCCACGTTGGCGAGTCCCTCCAGACGGCGGCCGGCCGCCTCGAGCATCTCGTCCGATCGGTCCACGCCGATCACGCGCCGCACGAAGGGTGCGAGCGTGGACGCGAGTTCTCCCGTTCCGGTGCCGAGGTCCCCCACGGTCCAGTGCGGGTCGAGCAGGCCGAAGAGGGGCATCAGTTCGGCGCGGTCGCCGAAGAGATCGCGCCGGAGATGGTCCCATTTGTCCGCCGTTGCGGCGAAGAACTCGGCGGATCTGCGGCGGCGCTCGGAAAGGACCTGGCGCGCGCGTTCCGCGTCCGCGGCGTAGACTCCGTCGAGACCGAGCTCTCCGCGGACGACTCGCCACAACTCGCGGGACCCGTGAGCCAGCGAGGTCGACAGCCGGTAGTGACGATTACGCCCCTCGGCGCGAGCGGCCACCCAGCCATCGTCGGCGAGCATGCGCAGATGACGGCTCACCGTGGGCTGCGGGGCCTGGAGCACCCCGCACAACTCGGACACGGTGAACTCGCTCCGCTCCAGGAGGACGAGGATGCGCGTACGCGTCTCGTCGCCGAGGGCGG
Organism: Longimicrobiales bacterium; assembly: GCA_038259715.1. Classification (GTDB taxonomy): domain Bacteria; phylum Gemmatimonadota; class Gemmatimonadetes; order Longimicrobiales; family Gaopeijiaceae; genus SZUA-318. The sequence continues at coordinate 1,581 of JBBSOM010000568.1, read as the reverse complement.
AGAGGTGATCGAGGATGGGCGGCGGGGCGAGTGTATCCATAAATGTGAATGTGAAGATACAATTACCGGCCCGGGTCTCCAAGAGGTACCCGGGTTCTGGCGCGGATGCCTGGATTTCGTGCCCCGTTCCAGAGTTCCGAGACGGCCCTGCCCGCATCAGCTCCAAGCCTCGCGTTTCTGCGAGGGAGAATCTCCGTCCCTAGGCCAGCTGTCGCCGGGATGTTGGGTCGAAGGCGGCCGCAGGCGGCCGAATCCGATGGTGGGTCGTTCCCCACGCGCAGATCTGCAATCCTTGCAATTCCACGGTCTTCCTGCAATCATTCGAACGAACTACTGAACGGGTGAATGCCCTGTAGGTAGTGACCCAGGGGGGCGGCCGGCGAGGCCGCCCTCTCTGCTTTTCAGCGGGGATAGATCTTGACCCCGTATTCGTCATCGCCCGCCGCCTTCGTGTTCAGGCTTGGCCGCATTCTCTCCATCCAGTCTCGCACCTTGGTTTGATCCACGGCCGGCGGCATTCGGCCATGCATTTCGCCCACACCTGTCTCAAAATGGGTGTAGGCATAGGTCACGAACGAGAGGTAGTCGGCCAGTTGGATGAAGTACGATTCCGTCGAGTCCTTCTGGATAGGATCTTCGATGAGAGCCGTGATCTCACGCCGATAAGGGGCCGCGCCGAAGCGGGACGGGATGTAGTTGATGCGTTGAATCCTGCGCGTCGTCCCCCTCATCGCGCCGACGCGCCCCGGATCGGTGATGATCATGAAGCGGGCTTCGGCGTTCCGAGTCGGATCGAGGTCATTCTCGATTCGTTGTACCGAGAACTTCAGAGCCGTGTCCAGAACGCCGGCCGTGCTTTTCGGCAGTTTCGGCTTGACGACCGCGACGTTGATGATCCTGAGCCGCAGACTGCCTATTAAGTCTGCGAATAGGTCCATCACCTGGATACGGTCATGATCCGGCAGTCCGAGAGGTCGATATGGATTCTTGCCAAGCACGAAGTATTTCGTGTGCATCTCGAGCTTTATGGGCAGCCCGAAGTCTTTCTTGAGTCCCCGGCGAAACTCCTGGATGCGCTCGAAATTGGGACGCCACTGGAGGTAGTGCATGTACACGGCAGAAAGCACGAACAACGGCGACGAGAAGTTCGGAAAGCCGTCATCTCCTGCTTCGTCATAGTACGCGATTCGCACCTACCGTCTCCTGTTGTCGTACCCAGTCTGCCGCGTTCCCACGGGGCCCGATTACACGCCTCCTGCCGCGCCGGTGTCGCTCACACCGCGCGCGTGATCGTACAGGTAGTTCGCCGCCAGCCCGGCCATCGCCTTGACCCCGATCGGGAGGGCCCGCTCGTCCGCGAAGAAGTTCGGCGAGTGGTTGGGCCATGCCGTCCGCCCCTCCGGGACCACGCCGAGGAAGAAGAAGAGTCCGGGCACCTTCTTCTCATAGAGTGCGAAATCCTCGGATGCCGTCCACACGGGCCCCTCGGACGTCGCGTCCGCGCCGGCGGCGTGTTCGAGGGTCGGTACCGCCCACTTCGTGAGCGTGGGATCGTTCCACGTGACGGCGCCGCCCGTGCTG
>JBBSOM010000567.1:0-3133 GCA_038259715.1 Longimicrobiales bacterium | reverse complement strand
CGTGTACTTGTCGGCGGCGTCCTGGTGAGCGACGGTGACGTTGCCGTCCCGCCCCGCGGGCACATAGATGAGCTTCTCCTCCGGATCCCACCCCAGGGCGTCCACGCCGTCCCCGTTCGCGATGGTCGCGACCACCTTTCCGGTGGCCGGGTCGACCACCGTGGAGATTCCGCTGCACCCGGAGATCACGCGGTTGTTGGCCGTGTCGTACGCGATCCCCGTGGGGCCTTCGCAGGGAGCCAGGGGCCATGTGGCAATGGACTTCATCGCGGTTTCGTCAATGACCTCGAGCATGCTCGAGCCCTCGAGGTTGACGAAGATCTTCCCCTTGCCGTCGCTTGCCGCTCCCTCGGGACTGTTGTCGGCGAGGTCCACCGTGCCGACGACGTCGCCGGACTTGGCGTCCAGGGCCGTCAGTGTGCCGATCGGGCGGCTGTGATTGGTCAGGATGATGCGATCCGAATAGGCATCGTACATGATGCCGTCCAGACCGCCGCTGGCGATCTTCACCTTCTTGATCGCCGCCAGGGTCTGGAGGTCGAACATCGTGACCGTGGAGTCACCCGCGTTGCTCGTGAAGCCGTGGTTCCACTTGGGCGCCAGCGCGATGCCATGCATGCGGGGCGTGTCGGGAATGTCGCCGAGGACCTTTCCGCTACGCCCATCAACCACCATGACGTGGGTGCTTCGGGAAACGAAGACGCGGCCCGTGCCGGGCTCCGCGACGAGGTAGTCCGTACCCCCTTCTCTGCCGATGTCCCATTTCTGGACCTTGAAGGTCTGGGCCCCCGCCACCAGGGGGACGCACAGGGTGGCGGCCAGCAGGCCGACCGTCGCGACGTACGCTGATCTTTTCATGGTCGTCGGAAACGAGGGAGTCACCACCGAGTAGCTCGATCGGACAATTCCGTGGTCGAGCACCTCGACACGACAGAGAGAAACAGTAGGCAAGACCACCCCTCCACCACAACGATCGGGATCGAGGACCGCGGGAGTGCCAGGATCGGGTTGCCGCGAATCGAGGTGGATGTCAGCTTCGCCCGGCTGTCGCTCTACCCCCGTGTAATCGGAGTGCAAGGAAGACAACGGAGATTGATCCATGACTTTGACCAGCCGAAGTGTCGGGATCCGGCGATCGTGGGTAGGGTCGACGGGCCGTTTCGGCGTTCTCGCGCTCTCCATTGCCATCGTGGCCGCGAGCTGCACCCGGTACCACGCTCGTCCCATCTCGCCCGCTCGGAACCTCGAGGACTTCGAGGCCCGGCGTCTCGACGACCCCCAGATGGCCGGCTTCCTCTCTACCAGAGGTGAAGTGGCGTCGTGGCCGCCTGGCGCGTGGACGATGCACGACCTGACGCTGGCCGCGTTCTACTACAGCCCGGCGCTGGATGTGGCGCGGGCGCAGTGGGCGGTCGCGAGGGGGGGCGTTCTCACGGCCGGGGGGCGGCCAAATCCGACGCTCTCGGTCGGCGCCGGATACAACGCGACTACGCCCGCGAGCCAGGGAACTCCCTGGATCCCCGAGGTCTCCCTCGACCTGCCGATCGAGGTCGCGGGCAAGCGCGGCATCCGCGTGGCCGCTGCTCGGCAACGCTCCGAGTCGGCACGCCTGAGCCTGCTCACCGCCGCCTGGCAGGTGCGCAGCACGGTCCGTCAGGCCTTCATCGGATTGTATGCGGCACATCAGAGTGACTCCCTGCTCGCGCGCCAACGACAGATCCGCACCGAATCGCTGGCGATCCTCGATCGGAGACGAGCAGCCGGCGAAGCCTCGCCGACGGAGATGACCCAGGCCCGCGTAGCGCTGGCGGAGAGCCGGGTCGCCGCTCTCGACGCCGCCCAGGCCGCGGTGCGCGCGCGTAGCGACCTCGCGACCGCCATCGGCGTGCCTCCAGCCGCCCTCGACTCGGTCGCGATGGACTTTTCGGAGCTGGTCCGGGTGAGCGTCGGCGTGCCCGACGAGGAAGCGCGCCGCCGGGCGATGCTTCATCGGTCGGACGTCCTGGCGTCCCTCGCCGACTACGAAGGGAGCCAGAAGAACCTCCAGCTCGAGGTGCGCAAGCAGTACCCGGACATCACCCTGGGACCCGGCTACCAGCTCGACCAGACCGACATGAAGTGGACGCTTTTGCTGGGATTCGCGCTCCCGCTGCTCAACCGCAATCAGGGGCCCATTGCCGAGGCGGCTGCACGTCGCGAGGAAGCGGCTGCGCAATTCGTGGCACTCCAGTCCCGCGTGCTCGCCGGCGTGGAAGGCGCCGTCGCCGCCGCCCGCGCCGGGGTGTCGCAGGTGCAGGCCGCGGACACGTTGCTGGAGGCGCTCGGGCAGCAGGAGGCCACGGCTCAGGCCGCATACACCGTGGGTGAAATCTCTCGCCTGGACCTTCTGGGGCTCCAGGCCGAGGCGGTCGCCACTGCCCTGGCGAGACTGGACGCCCTCTCCCGGGCGCAAATCGCCGTCGGAGCACTGGAGGACGCCATGCAGACGCCGCTCGACATGGAGACCTGGACCCTCGCTGCCCCGCAGCGGAGTGCCGGAACGACGGGATCCACGGGAGGCGCCCGATGATCGGTCGTCGACAGCTCGCGGGGCTCGCTGCCCTCGTGCTCGTAGCCGTGCTGGTCGTCGTCTGGCTCAGGAGGGGAGGCCCGGCCGAGGAGGAGGTCACACCCAACGTGGCCGTGCACGTCGACACGATTCGCAGCGCCACGCTACGACGCACCGTGACGGCGTACGGATCCGTGGAGCCCTCACCGGCCCTGGACGGCAAGCCTGCGGCGGGGGCGATGATCAGCCCCTTCGTCGACGGAGTGGTGTCCCGCATCGACGCCGTCGAGGGCCGGCGCGTCGCCGAGGGCACGGTGTTGATCCGTCTCGACGACCGCGTTGCCCGGGCTGCTCTCGATCGAGCCCGCTCGGCGGCGGAGACGGCCGACAGCGCCTTCCAGCGTCAGGAGGCGCTGGCGAAGTCCAACAGCACCTCCCAGAAAGCATATCTGGACGCCAGAGCCGCGCGGGACGCGGCGGGGGCCGACCTGGCCGACGCCGAGACCGGCCTGGCCTACGTCAACCTTGCCGCACCCCTCTCGGGGACGGTGCTGCACGTGGACGCGAGGGTGGGGCAGCACGTGG
>JBBSOM010000566.1:0-3143 GCA_038259715.1 Longimicrobiales bacterium | reverse complement strand
CTGGCGGAAGCGAAGGCCCAGATCGCGAAAATGCCCGAGGCCCAGCGTGGCATGATGGAGAAGATGATGGGCGGCCAGCTCGAGAAGCTGGAGCAGATGCTCGCCGACGATGCCCTGACCTTCACCTTCCTGGTCCAGGACCTGAAGGTGAACACGGGGCCGCCGAGTGAGTGAGCCGGGCCTTCCCGCGGGAAGGCACTCAGGGGTACTGTGGTTGAGGTGGAGGCATGCCAATGGGCGAACGTGAGCAGCTTCTGACCCAGTGGGCGACCCTCAGCGTCGCGCAGAGAGAGACCCTGTTCCGGGCCTGGGTGCTTTCGGAAACCGTCGGCTTCGCGCCGGCCAGTCTTGTTTTCACGGGTGTGAGCGCGGTCACGTACGGCATCGCGGCAGGCGTGATTTCCTGGCAGGTGGCCATACCCCAGAGCTTCTTCAGCAGCGCGCAGCCCGACCAGGCCGTGGAGGCCGGAGATACGGTCATCGAGATCGGCCACCTGGTCGCGGAATTGCGTGAGACGACCGACGAGATGTCCGAGTTCGAGCAGGAGGACGAATCGGTCGAGGGTGACGCCGCGGCGATCATCCCGGGGATCATCGACGCGCTGGAGCAGGAAAGGATGGCGCTCGAGGACGCACTCCTCGACGACGACCTGGATCCGGACGAAGCGGAAGAAATCGAGGACCTGATCGAGGCCATCGAGGCGCTCATCGAGGAGATGCAGAAGGAGCTCGAAGACCTGGGCGTTTCGGCCTGACCCTGAGGAGAGCCAATGGAACCCTTCGAGGATCTTTCGCTGATCGAGCAGGTTCGCCGGGAACGCGTTACCAGGGCACGGGCCCGCCAACTGCGGAACACCCTGCGCGCCCAGCGCAATCTGATGGAGGCGAGACTGGAGGAGCGACGGCTCGCACTGGTCCTGTCGCGTCCCGGGCTCGCGCGGGCGACGGAAGAGGCCCGGGGAATGGTGGCGAACCTCTACGTGCAACGCAGAGCGACGTTCCTGACAGCGGCGAGGCACAGTATCCTGAGCAAGGGTCTGGCGGAAAAAACGCTGAAAGACCTGCGCCAGACCCTGGGCGGAGGCGGGGAATCATGACGATCCTGGGCGCGTCCTTCCCGGATGTCGGCGTGGCCAGGGTCTCGGACGGCGAGTACCACAGAACGCTCCTGGACCTGATCCGACACAGCGTAGGCCAGTGCGTGTGCGACATCTTCATCGTCGACCACGAACTGGACCGCGACCCCGACCTCCGGGTCGACCGGATCCTGGTCGAGCTGGCCGCCGCAGCGTGGCGCGGCGTGGAGACCAGGCTCATGATCGGAGGGTCCCGTCATGTACCCGCGATCCGCGGGGCGACGCTTCTGGCTTGGGCGCGCGCACGCGACCTCGGCGTGGACGCGAGGCTTGCGTCCGCGACGAAGGACGGTTCGAGCCACGTCAAGCTCGTGATCGCGGACGATCGGGTCCTCACGGGCTCGCACAACTGGACGCGGGGGATGTTCGGCGACGAGACGCAGGACAGCGTCCTGCTGGAGGGTTCGGCACTGGCGGCCGCCCTACGAACGTACTTCATCGACAAATGGCTATCCACGGCGCAGGATGAGTACGATGTATCGCTTTGAATGGCGCCAGCTCCTCACGGACTCGTTCCTTCAGCGACTGTCGGCGGTTGGCTCGACGGCGGGGAACGATCTGGACGAGATCGGGAGCCTGCTGTCGCGCATCTTCGAGGGCGTCGGCGGCTCCCCCTTCGCGGACAGCGACTGGGAGGCGGAGCACCGCGCCCGCGTCGCGGGACTGCTGCTCGGAGACGCGGTCCGGGCGGTTCTGATCCAACGATACGGCTTCCGCGGCCCCATACCGGGCGTCGTGGTTCGGGATGTCGACGGCGAACTATTGGCCAACGATGCCGAACGGGTCGATGTGAACCGCGCTTCCCGGCCGGTGCTGGAGAGCCTCCCGATCATCGGCCCGGCGCTGGCCCGGCGGATTGAATTGGAGCGACGTCACGGTGGCTCGTTCCATTCGATGTCGGACCTACTCCGGCGAGTGAAAGGCCTGGGCGACGAAGCAGCGAAAGGGCTTGCCGGCGTCCTCGACTTCGCCGTCCCGGAGGAGCGGATCGGGCCCAGGGTTACGGGAACGCTGGAGGACGATCTCGGGATGTTGCTGTCCCGCACCGACCCCGGACCGGGTCGCCAATCGCTCGCCGCCGCGCTGGAAGAGGTGGTGCTGTACGTGGCCGCGCATCCTCACCCCTTCACGCGCCTCGATATGAAGCGCGACGACCTCGAGCCCGACACGGTCGCCAATCGCGCGACCGCGCCCGTCTCGCGGGGCAGGATCGGGGTGCTGGCCGATGGCGCGTACTACCCCCATGTCGCCGGCCTGCTCGAGACGGCCCGTGAGCGGGTGGACGTCTGCATGTTCTACATCGCGCTGCCCACGGCGGACCACCCCACGCATCGGCTCCTGGAAGCATTGACCCGAAGGGTCGCTGCCGGCTGCGCGGTCCGCGTTCTCGTGGACCAGGATCGAAAGGACGACCCCTACAGATCCCGGGTCATCAATGCCAAGGCAGTCGAGTACCTGTTGTCCCATGGGGTCGAGGTCAAGGGAGACCCGACGGAGAAGTTGCTGCATTCGAAGTTCGTGGTGATCGACGGCGCGACCGTGGTGATCGGTTCGCACAACTGGACCGCCGGCTCGTTCTTCCGGTATGCGGACCTCTCGACGGTGATCTCCGGCCCGGAGGCCTGCGGACCGTGGCGGACACGGTTCGACGAATTGTGGGCCGGCGGCAGCACGTTCTGATCAGTCGCCCGCGCCGTCGGTAAGCCGTACGCCACTCCTCCGGAGCACCGCCCGGACGCGAGCCTCGAGCCGATCGGCGAGGATGGGCTTGAGCAGGTAGTCGTCGGCCCCTGCTTCCAGAAGTTCGATCTCGTCACGTGGGTTGGGTGAGCCCGTGAGGACGATGACCGGGAGCCCTTGGGTCGCGAGCGAGCTACGGATGCCCTTGAGGACCTGGCCGCCGTGCATGTCCGGCATGAACAGGTCCAGGATCACCAGGGAGAAGTCGTGCTCTCCTCCGCTGAGCAGAGACAGCGCCGGAGCACCATCCTCCGCCTCGATGACGTT
>JBBSOM010000565.1:0-3144 GCA_038259715.1 Longimicrobiales bacterium | reverse complement strand
GGTGCCGAGGGGGACCGGGTTCAGAACGGCGCTGCCCCCGCCGACGAGGCGACGCTGCGCGCCATGGTTCGCGAGCGCGCAGAGCACGGCTCCGATTGGATCAAGGTCTTCGCGACCCGAAGCAGCCGGCAGGGAGGCACCCCTGTCTACTCCCAGGATCAGCTCAACTGGATTTGTGACGAGGCGCGTAAAGTCGGCATCCCCGTCGCGGCGCACGCGCATGCCGCCGAGGGCGTGCGCAGAGCCGTGCTGGCCGGCGCCCGCACGATCGAGCACGCGGCGCTCGTCGACGAGTCCACGCTCGATCTCATGAAGGAGCACGGGACGTACCTGTCGCCGAACCTCAACCTGGCCCAGTACTACCTCGATCATCCCAAGGACTTCGGCTTTTCCCAGGAGGCGCTCGACTGGACGGCCAAGTTCCTGCCCATCCGAACCGACAACTTCACGAAGGCTGTTCAGAAGGGTCTGAAGATCATCTACGGCACGGACGCGAATTCCGGGTGGATCTGGTCCGGCACGACGGCCGTCGAGTTCGAGCGTCGCGTCGCGGCAGGGCAGCCAACCGGGGACGCGATCGCGAGCGCGACATCCATCGCGGCCGACGCCCTCATGGTGTCCGACTCGATCGGCGACATCACGCCGGGAAAGCTGGCCGACGTAATCGCCGTGGAAGGGGACCCCCTCCAGGACATTTCCGCCCTGAACCACGTGGTCTTCGTGATGAAGGGTGGCCAGATCGTCAAGAACCGCTAGGAGCCACGTGGTTCGGCGGAGCGTGCCGGGACGCCGGCGTCCCGGCTCCCGACTGGCGGTGTTGACCGCGGGGTCGGCGATGTGGATGGCCGGATGCGGTGGGACCGCCGCGGCACCCACAGAAGCCTCCGGGCCGGCCCCGTCCGGACCGCCGACCTGGAGCGGGGGCGTGGCGGAACTCATGCACACCCGTTGCGCGCCGTGCCACCGTCCGGGAGGCAGTGGCCCATTCGCGCTCACCACCTACGCGGAGGCCGCGGAGCACGCGGACCGAGTGGCAAGAGCGGTCCTGACCCGCGAGATGCCGCCCTGGCTTCCGGACTCGGGCGTCGTTGCGTTCTCCGACGAACGCCGTCTTACCGAAGCCGAAGTGGCCGCGCTCGGCCGGTGGGCAGCCGCCGGCGCACCCGCCGGCGACCCGGCATCCGCGCCGCGTCCGCCGGAGATCACATCGGAGTGGGCCGCAGGCGAGCCGGACCTGGAGGTGGACTTCCCCGAATACGCGGTGCCGGCCGAGGGGCACGACCTCTATCAGAACCTGGTCGTGCGCATTCCGGTGGACGAGACACGCTGGGTGCGGGCCCTCGAGGTGCGCCCCGGGAGCAACCACGTCGTGCATCATGCGCGCATGATGGTCGACACGACCGCGTCTTCCCGCGAGTTGGCCGCCGAGGACGCGCAGACTGGGATGCAGATCATGCACCTGAGCGGGCACGCGCACGACCCTGACGGTTTCTTTCTGGGATGGACGCCGGGCAAGGTGCCGGACCAGGGAAGGTCCGACCTCGCATGGCGACTCGAGCCCGGGACGGACCTGGTGCTCCAACTCCATCTCAGACCCTCGGGGACGTCACAGACGATCCACCCTCGCGTCGGCTTCCACTTCGCCGCGACGGCTCCCGCCCAAACCCCGGCGTTGATCCTCCTGCGCTCCCGGGCAATCGATATCCTTCCGGGCGACAGTGCTTTCGTGGTCGAGAACAGCTACCGCCTCCCGGTGGCGGTCGACGCCCTCTCGATCTACCCCCACGCGCACTACGTGGGAAAGCGGCTGGAGGCCTGGGCCATCCTCCCCAGTGGGCGCCGCAAGGACCTCATCCGGATCAGCGACTGGAATTTCAACTGGCAGGACGAGTACAGATACGCCGCGCCGCCCCGCCTCCCGGCCGGCTCGATCCTGACCATGCGCTACGTGTACGACAATTCGTCTGCCAATCCCCGCAATCCATATGAGCCGCCGCGACGCATCGTGTACGGCTTGTCCTCTACGGACGAAATGGCGGAACTGATCCTCCAGGTACTGACGGTCGATCCCCAGGACCGAGGCGCGCTCACCAGGGACCTGGATCGGTTCTACTACCAGCGTGATCTCCGCGAGCGCGCTCAGGACGAGGTAGCGCGCGCTCGGGTGCAGGTGCACAACGGCCACCTCGACAAGGCCCTGGACCTCTACCGGCAATCGCTCCGTGCGCGGAACGCGCCGGACGTCATGGCGGAGATGGCCGGGGTGGTGCTGCGCCAGGGCGACCCGGCGACCGCAGTCGTCATAGCAGGTCAGGCCGCCAAACTCTCCGGGAACCGTGACCCGCACGTCCTGGGGGTCCTCGCACGCGCCTACGCCGCGGCCGGTCGCACGGACGAGGCCCGGGAACTGGTACGCCGCGCGGTCGCATTGGCACGGCAAGGTGGTTACACGCAACTGGTGGATTCGCTCAACGCGCTCGCGCTCGGTCTCGGACGGCGCTGAGCCCTCACCCGGTGAAGACCCATTTGCGTGCCCTGCGTGACGAGGGGCCTCCGCACTGATCCTTTCGAAACAGGACGTGTACCAGGTCGTGCGCCTTGGGACACCACAGCGCGCCCAGGCCGGTCGTACAAGAGGGCGCGCGTGACGGAACTCACCCCCCCCTGACATGAACCTCCCGACCCGACTCGTCCTGCCCGCAGCCCTGCTCACGCTGACCCTGTCGGCGTGTGGCGACCCGGCCGCTCCCGACAGCAACGACGGCGCCGACACGATCACCGAGTTGCCCCGCGCGCTCACGGCGCCGGAGCAGGCCGTCATCGCCAACGCGAACACCTTCGGCTTCTCACTGGTGGCCCGTGTTGCCGACGCGGACGCTCGCCCGAACATCGTGCTGTCACCGCTGAGCGCGTCCCTCGCCCTGGGCATGACCTTGAACGGCGCCGCCGGAGGCACCTTCGAGGCCATGCGCTCCACGCTGGGGTTCGAGGGCCTGACCCAGCAGGAGATCAACGATGCCTACCGCGGCCTCTTCGATCTCCTCACGGCACTCGACCCGGACGTCCATCTCGACATCGCCGACGCCGTGTGGGCCAACCAGGACGTCACCTTCCACGACGCGTTCCTCGAGGCCGTGCGGGACG
>JBBSOM010000564.1:0-3151 GCA_038259715.1 Longimicrobiales bacterium | reverse complement strand
GTGAGGACCAGCATACGGGGTAGCAGGAGCTTCTGGTTGAGGTTCCGCGCCAAGGATATCGATTGCTCGCCCAGCGTGATGCCTGCCGTCCAGTCGCCGCTGGCGTAGGCCAGCTCGATGGACAATTCAGCGACCCAAAGCTGAAGGACGGGCGAACGCAGCGTCTGGGCGATATCGGTGGCCTGTGCGATCCCGACCGACATGCGCCGTGTGTCGCCGGTCATGCCTCCCAACACCGCGAGCGACCAGCGAGCCCAGAACTCGACCGACAGATCCCCTACCTCGCGCGCCAACTCGATCGCTCGTTCGGCGTGCTGGATCACCGACTGGGGCGGCCCGGTCCATAGATGCACGAGCGCCAGCGTACGGTGGACCCGCGAAAGCAATCGCGGGTCGTCGAGTGCCTCCGCGGTGGGGAGTGCCTCTGATGCCTCCGCGCGAGCTTCACGCCCCAGGCCGAGTTCCTCCAGGCAGTGGCTCCGAACGAGGCGGAGGCGGACCTGTTCCGCTTCGTCGCCCGCGGCGCGAGCCGAGGCGAAGCCCTCGTCGACGTGGGCGAGCGCATCGTCGGTCTTGCCGCACCACAAGGACGCGAGAGCCATCTGCCGTCGAAGATGGGCGTGCCCAGTGGTACCCGGGGGTGTCCGCGTGAGGATTCGTCTCCAGAGGCCCAGCGCGACCTCATACTCCCCGAGCCGCCGATGCGCCCGCGCGAGATCCCCGACGAGCCCCGCTTGTTCGGCTCGAGCCTCGTCCGTATTCGTCGGCGCGCTCGCCCGCTCCAGGGCGGCGCTCAGGTAGTCAGTGGCCTCCCGGTCGGCGTGGCGCTCCAGCGCACTCCGTCCGGCGGCCGCAAGGTAGGTGACCGCCTTCGGTGTCAGATGCCGAGCACTGGTGCGCGCAAAGTGATACGCGAGTTCGTCCGCATGGTCGAGCGCTGAAGGTCCCCAGTACACCTCCAGCGCTTCAGCCACCGCGCCATGCAGCAGACGGCTTCGCTGGAGCCCGAACTCCTGGCAAAGCGTCTCACGCACCAGCGGATGCAGGAAGTCGTAGACGACAGTGCCGGCGACCGCCCGTTCTTCGAGAACTCGATGCGCGCACAACTCGTCGAGCGCGGACAGGAGTGCATCCTCCGCGAGGCCGCTGATCGACACAAGGAGTGGGTAGCTGGCCCGTGTCCCGATCACCGCGGCGAATTCAGCGGCGAGTCGAGCGTTGGGGGAGAACATGGCCAGCGCCGCCACCACGGCGTCGCGGACCGACCCCGGCAGCCGGACGTCGAGGGCGTCCCACCCCACCCACGCCCCGTTCCGGTTGACCAGGCGACCGTTGACCACCAGCGACTTGAGGATCTCTTCGACGAAGAACGGGTTGCCTCTCGTCCATCCGAAGAGCATGGATGAGAATTCACGCACCAGGTCCCGGTCGACACCGAACGTGCGGCAGACCAGTTCCCCTACGTGCTCATGGCTCAGCGGATCCAGCCGATGGACCCGTGCGATTCCCAACGAAACCAGCGAGCGCTCCATTCGGCCCAGATGGTGGCTCCCATCTCGCTCCGCGTCGTTATAGGTGCAGAGCAGGAAGATCGGGTGCCCGGAGCACTGGCGTGCGATGAAGTGGATCAGTTCAAGAGACGATGCGTCCGCCCACTGCAGGTCTTCGAGGATCAGCAGAAGCGGAGATCGGGCGGCATAGCTCTTGAGGAACTCGCCGAAGTTCCAGAAGAGACGTGTGCGGAACTCGTCGGGGTCACTCGCGGCTCCACGCTCCCTGTCCTGGGGTCCGTTGTCGAGGGCGGGGAAAAGGTATCGAAGCTCCTCTTCACCGCCGCGGCTCAGAACCGCCAGCGTCTCGTCGCCGAGTTCACGAAGAATGGGCAGGAACGCGTCGGCGAACAGAGCGAAGGGAACGCCGCGCTCGACCGGATAGGCGCGCCCTTGCGCCACGGCCAGTCGACAGCCCCGGGCTCGCGTGGCCAACTCGGCGGCCAGCCTGGACTTGCCCACGCCGCTCTCCCCACAGAGGAGCACGGCGGGCACCGAGGGGTGGCCGTCATGCAGCAGCGTCTCCAGGGCCTCGAGTTCCCCGGTCCTGCCGACGAGCGGAAAGACGTCCGGAAGCTGCGAGGCCCTGCCAAGGACGGACGCGTCGTTCGAAGCCATGGCAACCGTCGCGTCGCAGCAGGTGGTGGCAGGCTATTCGCTGGAAGGTAGGAAGTCCCGCCCCGAAACGCTAACCCGCGGCAGCCACCGTGCCGAAGCGACGATCGCGGTCGCGAAACTCCCGAATGGCGGCCGCGAGATCACGGCCGTCGAAGTCGGGCCACATACGCCTCGTGAAGACCAGCTCCGCGTACGCACACTCCCAGAGCAGGAAGTCGCTCAGACGTTGCTCGCCTCCCGTGCGCACGAGCAGGTCCACCTCGGGTAGCGTGTCCTCACCCGCGTGGATGGCGCGGGCCAGCAGGGCCTCGAAGCCCACCCGCTCGAAGCCGTCCATGGTTGCGGCGGCTCGCGCGGCCTGGACCAGCGCATCGCGGCTCGAATAGTCCACGGCGAGTCGAAGGGTGAGACGGGTGCACGCTTCGGTCGTCATTTCGGCCCGTTCGATTGCAGCTACGAGGTCCTCACTCAGCCGGTCTCGACGCCCGATGACTCGCACGCGCACGCCCTGTTCCAGGAGACGCGACGTCTCCGAACGCAGGTAGCGGCGGAACAGCCCCATGATCGCGCGCACCTCCCGGCGAGGGCGCTGCCAGTTGTCCTGAGAAAACGCGTAGAGCGTCAGCGTGCCGACGCCCAGCTCGGGAGCCGCCGCGACAACCGTCCTCACCTGCTTCGCACCCTGACGATGGCCCCATTCGCGCGGACGGGCGCGCGCAGTTGCCCAGCGGCCATTGCCGTCCATGATGATCCCGACGTGGAGACCCGCGTCACCCGCTCGTGTGCCCTGACTCATGGGTTCCTGCAAAAATAGAATCTGGAATCTGGTTCTGGGTAAATTCACCCGGTCCTGGTCGCCGCGATGATGGCTTCCATATGATCGAGGTATTCGCGGAGGGCCTGCATGCCCCGTGCCGTCAGCTCGTACTCGGTATGCGGGACCCGGCCGTGAAATGACTTGTGGCACCGGAGATAGCCGGCGT
>JBBSOM010000563.1:0-3152 GCA_038259715.1 Longimicrobiales bacterium | reverse complement strand
TGCCGGTGGGGCAGTCGGGCGTGGCGAACACCAGGAGCCACGCGTTGAACTCCATGTACTCGAAGAGCTTGGCCGGAATCGCCCACGGGTTGTCCTGAGGGAGGCTGACCAGAACGCTAGCCTCCCGCAGGAGTGCCTGGACCTCCGCCCGGGGCACGGGCCGGAGGATATCGACGAAGTCTTCGACCCCAGCCGACGCCGCCAGTTCTTCGGTCGGCACGCCGTTGTACGACATGACATTGCCCACCAGCCGGATGCGGAAGTCGTTGGGCGTGAGCTCCAGTTCCCCGATCACGATGCGTGCGGCGGCGAACAGCGGCCGTGGGTCCCGGTCGAGGTAGATGGTTCCCGCGTAGATGACGTCGAACCGTGCAGGCGGCTCGTCCGGGCCCGCCCTGGGGTCATCGAAACCGTTGGTCACCGTCAGGAGGCGTGAACGCGCCTCGGGATGCGCCTGCCCCATGGCTCGTTCGACCGGCTCCGAATTCACCACGACCAGCTGCGCCTGCCCAACGGCACGCCGCTCGTACCGCTCGGACATCCAGGAGAAGAGCGGCGTCGCATAGATCTCTGGAACCCGATGCGGAAGCGACCAGGGGTCCCGCATGTCCATCACCCAGGGCAACCCCGTTCGCGCCGCGAGCAGGCGCCCCGCCTCGTGCGTGAAGTGAGGGGGACCCGACGTCACAACGGCGCGGTGGCGGCGCGGATCATAGATCCGGGCTCCGATCTTCGCGGCCTTCCGAGCCCACGCGACCTGTTCACGGAATTCCAGGAAGAACCAGTACATCCGAGCGAAATCCCGCAACGAGCGGGGCCATCTCGCGGCCCGTTCGGGTGCGAACGATTCAGGCCGAGGAGAGCCGCTTCCGGTCGCGCCGCCGCCCTCCCGCCGACCGATACGTCTAAAGCCACGGATCACACCGGCCACGGCACTCTCCATGCCGCGAAGCCGCGAGGGCCGGTCCTCCACCCCGAACAAGCGCATGCCAGCCGGCAAATCCGACACCGGGTTCCAGTCGGTTCGATCGAGGCTTCCCGGGTCGGCGGTCACGACGTCGAATTCGAACTCGCCCTCCACCTCTTGGACGAGTTTCGCCCACCGGAGACCCCCTACTTCGGTTCCAGGCGGGAAGTGATAGGAGATCAAGAGGAGCGCCGATCGCTCCGGGACGCCCGGCGTCGTGGTGTGAAACGGTTGCGGCTCAGGCATGGAGTAGGCACGAAGGGGTCGAGAGCCGGGATCTCCGGTGGAGTCGACCGGAGGCCGCGCCTGGCGGAATATCGCTGGAACAGGGCACGTCGATACGTTAACCATTCCGCGGAAGTCCGGGCAAGCATTCGCGGTGGGGAGACGTGAAGCGGCGAGGAATCCGTTCCACCCCGGGCTCGGCGGCGTGCCTTCGCGTTGACCCTTCACCGTATGGTCTCTAGACTCAGCCCGTGCCTATCGTGGCGAACCCCCCCGCTGAGCCGGATCAGCTGCGACGCCCCGGGCCCGACCGCACGATCCTCCTGGTCGGGTCGCTCGTCTGGCTGGCTCTGGTCGCGCTGTGGCTGACATGGAGCCCCTTCGACTTATCCACGGCCGGCAGGGACTACCCTCCCGCACCTACGTCCGCCTTCGATCTTCTGGGCAACCTGGTTCTGCTCGCCCCGTTCGGAGCCACGGTCGCGGCACTGGCGCCACGACGAGGGGTTCTGTTGGCCGCGCTCGCAGGGGCGCTGGTCAGCGCCGGCATGGAGGCAGGCCAGATCTACCTTCCGGATCGTGTGGTTTCGGTCGTCGATCTGCTCCTGAACACGGCGGGAGCGGCCGCAGGAGCGGCGGTCATGTTGCGTCTACGTGCACGGGTCCGACCCTGCGCCGCAGTCCTCGCGCTCGTGGGCCTGGTCTACACGGCGTTCCTCCTCCAAGCCGCCTGGGCCGGGTACTCCTTCAGACGGGGCATGAATTTTTCCGGGTGGAACCCATCGTTCGGCATCGCGATCGGAGACGAGTCCCAGGCCGATGTCGGAGGCATCTACGTCTACCAGGGACAGGTCGAGAACGGCGTTATCTGTGCGGGCGCGGGCACCGACACGGTGTGCGCGGGTCCCTCGGCGGACGCGGAACGGCGCGATCGGCTGGTCCGGCACGCCGAGGAGGGCCAGTGGGTGATGCTCCGGGCGGCGTTCATGTCCGCGTCCGACAGCCAGGCGGGCCCCAGACGGCTCGTAACCTTCTCGCGCGGCGGGTACCAGCGAAACGCGACGCTGGGTCAGGAGCACACGGCCCTCGTCGTCCGCCTTCGCACCGCGCTGATGGGCGAGAACGGGCGCCGGTACGAGTTGCGCGTGCCTGACGCGATCCACGCGGGGACCCCCGAGACGGTCGAAGTCGTGGCCCGTCGAGGCGACATACGAGTCTCCATCGCATCGACCGGGCAGGCCCGGGTGGAGGATTTCCGGCTCGACGGCCTCGCAGGCGCAATCCTCCTACGAGGGCCGGGCGCCGTGTCGTCGGTCGAAGTCACACGGTCGCGACGCGCTTCTCTGGTGGTGCTCGTCTTCCCCGCCCTCCTGCTACCGGCAGCGTTCGCCTTTCGCCGACGCCAGACACGCTCAGTCCCGCCCGGACCCACCCGCGGACCCGCGTGAACGCAGCAGCCCCCAAAGCACACCCGCCAGATCGTCTCTAGACCATACGGCCTGGCGCGCCAGCATCAGCAGCAGCGCGCTTTCTTCCCGGAAGCCGACGGACGCGCGCATCACCGATTTCACCCGCTCGAACAGAAGCCGCGAGTGGTACATGCTGTGTTTGGACGGGTTGCCAGGGTTGTAGAAGGCTTGCTTCTCCGTCTCGGTCATCGAGCTGTGCGCCTTGCCGTGCATCCGCCGATAGAAAAGGTATTCGGGGAGTTGCCAGAGCTTCCCGTGCAGCGCGAGTTCTCCCTGCACGACCAGGTCCGCGCCCAGGAAGGACCCGTGCACGAGGGTCTTGCGAAGAACCTGCGTTCGAAGAACCCCGTAGATCGCGTTGACCAGACCGAGGTTCTTGAGGACCTTCTCGAAGCGTCGACTGGGTCGATCGTCTACGCAGTGCAGATCGTCGTCGTACGGTTCGATCTCGGCGCCGGTCTCATCGATGAGGATCGCCTTGCCGAAGGCCT
>JBBSOM010000562.1:0-3154 GCA_038259715.1 Longimicrobiales bacterium | reverse complement strand
CGCACGTCGGGCAGGCGTTCGGTTACGATGACGAGGTCGACGTCGGAATCCCCGGACGCACGATTGCGGGCCGTCGAGCCGCTGATCAGCACCGCCGTGAGGGGTGCGTCCGCGAGGAGGGTCGGGACCAGTGTCCTCGCCGCGTCGATACGGGCGAGGGTGGCGGAGGTGCAGCCGAGCGCGTCGGCGGAGTGGACACGTCCCCGGGCGATGCATGCGGCGGTCTCCATGACGGTGAGCCCGGCGGTCGCCGCCGTGAACGGGCGGACCACGCCGTCGAGCGCGAGGTACGCCGCGTCGTGGATCGCGTCGGAAGCGAGGCCGGTGGAAGCCATCAGGGTGCGGCCTGCGGGCTGATCCGCCAAGGGCCGGTCGAACCAGAGTGCGGTCTCGCGCATCGCTTCGATCGGTCCGTTGCTCAGGTGCACGATGTTGTGCGTGCGGTCCACCCCCTGGCCCTGCTCCAGCGACAGGTGGAGAACGCCTTCGAGTCCGTCCCGGCGGAGACTGCCCGGGCGGGCGAGCGCGGCGTCGGACGCACCGCAGAACTCTCTTCGCAAGCGGTGCCACGGGAGCGCCTGGGGGGCCATGGCGGTCAGAAGGAGAGCGAGGCGCGGGGAAGGCGACTCCTCCCACCACGCGATCACGGACGGCATATGTGCATTGATGAGGAAGACCGGCCCGTCCGGCGTCCACACCGGGTCCCTGAACACGTTGACGTACTTGTCGTCGCCGAGCTCGGTCGGTCCATCCAGCGCGACGCTGTCCAGTCCGCGTGCGGCGGTGGAGTCATCGCTCCAGCGTCGGATGACGTCGCGGGGAACACCGGTCCCTGCGATGAAGCGCTCGACTGCAACGACGGGCACGCCGCGCGCGCAACGGCCATGGGTGCGCTCGAACTCCCGGGTGTCATAGGCGCGTAGCAGCGCCGTTCGTTCGGCCGGTGTGAGTCGCCCGTGCTCCGCGAACGCGCAATGGGAACGATAGTGGGCGCGCGCGAGTCCGAGTTCGCGCAGGCGCTCGGCGGGAATCGAGCGCGCCTCGACGATGCCGTATCCACACTCGGCGAGGCGCGCGGCGACCTCCGCAAGGAAGGCAGGGGTGGGGAGGATGCCCGGCTTCACCACGAGGACCCCGGAGGATCCGTCGCCGTCGAGATCGGGTGTGTCGGGGTGCAGCCACCGGCCGGCATGCAGCACGTCGTCCAGGCCGGGTGACGCGCACCGATCCACGTCGCCCACGCGACGCAGGCGCCGCGCGGCAACGGACGCGATCCACGCTTCGAGTGTTCCTCCGGACTCCGTCGGCAGGACGACCATGCCTCCTGGAGCGGGACCTTCGCTCGGGGCTCCACGCGGTTCATGCGTCGATTCGATGAACTCGAGCGCTGGTTTGCGTGCCCCTGGACACGGGCGCGCTTCATCGTCGACGATGCGTGCGCCAAGGTCGATTTCGGCGAGGATGCCTCGAAGCCGCGCCGGATCCACGCGCTTCGACCGAATCCGTATCTCGCGGAGTCGTGTCATTCGAAGTATTGATAGGGCGAGAACGCCGCTACCCACCCGGGCGAAGGGGATGCATGCAGGCCGAAACGACTTCCAGCAGGTTTCCCGCCTCCGACGCGCTGCTGGAACGCGCGCGTCGGGTGATTCCGACCGGCGTGTGGGGCCACAATCGCTTTCCCGCCTTTCTTTCGCCGGGAAGGTACCCGGTCTTCGCGCGGAGCGCGCACGGAGCGCGCTTCGTGGACGCCGATGGTCGCGAGTACATCGACTACGTATGCGGCTACGGCGCGATGATCACGGGCTTCGCGAACCCCGAGGTGGACGCCGCGGCGGCCAGGCGGATGGCGCTGGGCGACTGCCTGAACCAACCGACCGAGACGAGCGTGCTGCTCGCCGAGCGACTGACTTCGATGATCCCGGACATGGCATGGTCGGGATTCGGCAAGAACGGCTCGGATGCCGTTTCCACCGCATTCCTGATCGCGCGCGCCCACACGGGGCGGAGGCGCGTCGTATGCGTGAATGGCGCGTATCACGGCAGCCATTCGTGGTGCAACTGGTGCAACTTTGGTGCCGGACGGCCGGAGGAGGACTCGGCCATGGTGCTGCGTGTGGACTGGAACGATATCGCGGGCCTGCGCGCCCTCTTCGAGCGCGAAGGCAACGACATCGCCGCCGTGCTGATGACGCCGTTCCATCATCCGATCGGCGCTCGGGCGGAGCTGCCGTCGGAGGGATGGTGGCCGGCCGTGCAGGCGACCTGTCGTGAGTGGGGTGCGCTGTTGCTCATAGACGACGTTCGCGCGGGCTTTCGTCTCGACCTCGCCGGTTCGCACCACCATTTCGGATTCTCGCCGGATCTGGTCTGCCTGTCGAAAGCGCTCGCCAACACGCATCCGCTGTCGGCGGTTCTGGGTAGCGAGCGGTGCAGGGAAGCGGCCGAACAGGTCTTCGCGGCGGGCACGTTCTGGAGCGCATCCGCACCGATGGCCGCGGCGCTCGTCAACCTGGAGATCCTGTCCGAGCCGGGCCGGTTCGAGGGGATGCAGGAGCGGGCCCGGGCTCTGTGCGACGGGCTCATCGGTCGAGCGGAGGCGGTGGGCCTCACGCTCGAGGTGACGGGCCCGCGGACGATGCCCACGCTCACCTTCGCCGACGACGCGGACAATGCGGTGATCAACGCTTTCGCTGAGGCGATGGTGGAGCGCGGCGTGTTCGTCCACCCGTCGCACAACCTGTTCTTCAGCGCGGCCCATGGTGACGAAGAGGTCGATGAGACACTCCAGGCCACGTCGGCGGCCCTGGAAGCGATCGCGCACGTGCGGGCCTCTTGAATGGAGGCGCGTGGCGCATCAGGACGGGACGTCCTCGCCCCCTTTCTCGTCCTGGTCCGTGCCGGGCAGCGTGGGGACGTCGTAATACCGGACCAGCGTCGGTCGCCTGAACCGCTGGAAGGGAAGTTCGAAGAGCGCGCTCACGCGGGCCCGCTCCGCCGCGCGGATCGCCCGCAGACGTGCGAGCGCCTCTTCGAAGTCGTCGTTGATCACGATGTAGTCGTGTTGCCCGATGAAGTCGAAGTCCTGTCTCGCCATCTCGTAGCGGATGTCGACTTCGGCGGCGAACTCGGTGCCGCGGTTCTCGAGACGTCG
>JBBSOM010000561.1:0-3160 GCA_038259715.1 Longimicrobiales bacterium | reverse complement strand
ATGCGCGGATACGGTAGCGTCGACCTCGAGTGGAGCGTGCCGACGCCGGCCGACGGCCGGGCCAGCTACGAGATCGGCTCGATGACGAAGCAATTCACTGCGACCGCGGTGCTGCAGCTCGTGCAGGCGGGGAAGCTCGATCTCGACGCCGACTTCACAAAGTACCTCCCTGAGTTCGACCCCCACGGCCACGTCGTCCCGCTGCGGCGTCTCCTCGACCACACGTCGGGGATCAAGAGCTACACGGAGATGCCGGTGTTCGCCGACATCGCGGTCAAGAAGCTGCCGCGCGACTCGCTGGTCACGCTGGTGGAGAACGAGCCCTTCGACTTCGAGCCGGGCACGGCCGAGATCTACAACAATTCGGCGTTCTTCCTGCTGGGGCTCATCATCGAAAAGGTCTCGGGGCAGTCGTACGCCGACTACATCGCGGAGCATGTCTTCGGTCCCATAGGGTTGGATCACTCCTACTACTGCTCGGAGAATGCGATCCGGAAGGACCGTGCGCACGGCTACGATGCCCAGCCGGACGGGCTGGTGCGGAAGGGCTACCTCGACCACACGTGGCCGTTCGCTGCCGGGTCGCTGTGCTCGACGGTCGGTGACCTCGTGCGCTGGAACCAGGCGCTCCATCACGGGCGCGTGTTACCTGCGGATACGTACGAGATGCTGACGACCCCCCGGCCGCTCGCAGACGGGACGCCGATACGCTACGCCATGGGATTGGGTGTCGACGACACCGGTGGGCGCCGCGTCATTGCACACGGGGGAGGCATCAACGGCTTCCTCTCCGACGGCCGTTACTACCCGGACGACGACCTCATCGTGATCGTCCTGCAGAACACGGCCGGACCGAACGGCCCGGATGCGTTGGCTACCGCCATCGTGGACCTCGTTCTCGGTCCGACCCCGGCGCTCGCCACGACCCCCTACACGGGCGACCTGTCCGAGTTGGTCGGGGACTACACCGGCCCGGCGCGCGGGAGCCTGCTCACCATGCACGTCACCGTCGACGGCGACCAGCTCGTCCTCACACCCAACGACGCGAAGCCTGGGATGCGCCCCGGCCACGTGGAAGGACTGACCTGGGGAGAGGGCACGACGCGGGCGTTTTTCGTCCGTCGCGATGGGCGCATCGTGGGGTTGCACCTCGATCAGATAGGCGGGCACTACGTGTTGAAGCGCGCGGGAAGCTGAGGGGCGGCTGGATGCGGCCGCATCGCGCCCTCAGGCGCGTTCGTCCAGCTCCGCCCAGCGCGTGAGGGCCCCATCGATCTCCTCGGGCAGCGCCTGGACGCGCTCCGTGGCCGCGCGGATGGCGTCGGCGTCCCGGCGGTAGAAGTCCGGATCCGCCATACGGTCGTGGACCTTGGCGAGTTCCTTCTCCAACGCCTCGATTCGGGCGGGCAGCGACTCCCACTCCTTCTTCTCGGCCCAGGAGAGCTTGCGCGGCTTCGTGGGCGACGCCGCAACGGCCTTCCCGGATGCGCCGGTGCGTCCGGACGGGGTAGGGGTCTTCCTGTCGACGGCCGCCGCGCTCATTGGCTCCACAGCGTCCGCGTTCCGCGCAACGGCGCGCTTCCAGTCCGTGTAGCCGCCCACGTACTCTTTCACCCGTCCGTCGCCTTCGAAGACCAGCGTGCTCGAGCACAAGTTGTCCAGGAACTGTCGGTCATGGCTGACCACCAGCACGGTCCCGGAGTACTCGACCAGGCGCGCCTCGAGCAACTCGAGCGTCTCGGCGTCCAGATCGTTCGTGGGCTCGTCGAGCACCAGCACATTGGCAGGCCGTGTGAAGAGGCGGGCGAGCAGGAGCCGGTTCCGCTCTCCGCCTGACAGGTTCGACACGGGCTCACGCGCGCGTTCGGGAGAGAAGAGGAAGTCCTGGAGATACGACATCACGTGACGTCGCTCCCCGTCGAGCGTCACGTGGTCGCTGCCCTGACCGAGGCTTTCCACCACGGTGCGCGTCTCGTCGAGTTGCTCCCGGTGCTGGTCGAAGTAGGCCACCTCGAGGGCGACCCCGTGTTTCACCTCACCGGCCAGGGGCGTCAGCCTTCCGAGCAGGAGGCCGAGCAGCGTGGTCTTGCCGCACCCGTTCGGGCCGATGATGCCGACCTTGTCTCCGCGCATGAGCGTGGTAGAGAAGTCGCGGATGAGCGGGGTGCCTTCCCATGCGAAGTCGACATGCTCGGCCACCACGACGCGGCGTCCGGACCGCTCCGCTTCCTGGATGTTCATCCTGACCTGGCCCACGCGTTCGCGGCGGGCGGATCGTTCGGTCCGGAGCGCCTGGAGCGCGCGGACCCGTCCCTCGTTGCGCGTGCGCCGTGCCTTGATGCCCTTCCGGATCCACGTCTCCTCCGCGGCCAGCTTCCTGTCGAAGAGCGCCCACTCCTTTTCCTCGTTGGCCAGGAGCTCGTCCTTCCGCTCCAGGTACGTCGCGTAGTCGCAGGCCCAGGACGTGAGCCGGCCGCGATCCAGTTCGACGATGCGCGTCGCCATCTTCCGCAGGAACGCGCGGTCGTGGGTCACGAAGAGCAGGCTTCCCGGATACCGCATGAGGAAGCCCTCCAGCCACTCGATGCTCTCGACGTCCAGATGGTTCGTGGGTTCATCGAGAAGGAGCAGATCGGGCTCGGCGGCCAGCGCGCGCCCCAGGAGTGCGCGGCGCTTCTGCCCGCCGGAGAGGTCACCGAACGTGCGGCCGGGGTCGAGTTCGAGCACCGACGCGAGCCGCTGCATCGTGTGGTCCGGGTCGCCGTGGCCGGTCGCGCCCAGCCGGATGACGTCCCCGACTGTCCCAGACAGCGCGGTCGGGACCTCCTGGGTGAGCAATGCCACCCGGCTGCCGGATTCAGCGGCCATGGTGCCCCCGTCCGGCTCGATCTCTGCGGCCAGGATCTTGAGGAGGGTGGATTTCCCCTCCCCGTTGCGGCCCACCAGGCCGATGCGCTCCTTCCGCTCGATCTGCAAGGAGGCGTCGTCCAATAGGGGCCGTCCGCCGAACGCGATGCGAAGGTCCTGACAGGAAAGAAGGGCCATGGAATGGGGCTGGGGGATTGGTCAGGAGATGTGTTGGGTCGCGCGCGTGCGCAGCCGGCCGGGATGGACCGTGCCGACGCTGCTACCCAGGATCTGGCTGGGTGTGCGCGGGTGT
>JBBSOM010000560.1:0-3173 GCA_038259715.1 Longimicrobiales bacterium | reverse complement strand
GCCGGCATGCAGCGGGGACTCGTCGAGCGAAACGACCGTCCCGTACGTTTCGGCGCCGGTCGCGTCGACCGTGATGCCGCCCGTCGTCTCGAGGCTGACCTTCACCTTCTCAGGGTCGGCGTAGCTCAGATCCGGCGAGATCGGCCTGAGGTGCGTGCCCCAGTCCGTGCTCTTCACCACGATGTTGCCAGCGGCGTAGAACCAGCTCCGGTCGTGCACGCTCTGGAATAGGGGCGTATTCCAGTTCCACCGGTTCTGGTACGCCAGCGAGTCGGCGGTGGCACGGTCGCGCAGACTCTTGATCCGTGCGTCGCCGGCCTTCACACCCGAGTCCATCAGTGTGAGGATCGAATCCTGAGAGGGCTTCCACACCGCCATCCAGTCGGGCTTCTGCAGGCTGGTGCGCTCGCCGGTCTCGGCGTTGATGCGCCCGATGCTCCCACCCTGGGACTCGGTCCAGAGCGTGTTCGGGTCCCCGTAGTCCTGAGCGCTGACGAAGCCGTCTCCACCGCCAAACGTGCCCCAGTGGTAGTTGTTGATCGCACCGCCCGTGACCCGGCTCGGCGCGCACCACGTGCCGTTGTCCTGCAGGCCGCCGCACACCCGATACGGCGTGTCGTAGTTGTAGCTGACGTCGTAGAACTGTCCGATGGCGATGGTGTTCAGGTAGCTCCAGTTGCCCCCGCGGTCGTAGGTGATCGCCACGCCGCCGTCGTTGCCGATGACCATCCGAGAGCCGTCCGCCGGATCGATCCACATCGCGTGGTCGTCGACGTGGACGTCATTGGTGGTCTGGCCGTGCGTCTTGCCGCCGTCGTTCGAGAACTGGATCGGAGTCGAGGAGAAGTAGATCCGGTTTTCGTCCTTCGGATCGACTCGGACCTGCGAGTAGTAGAAGGGCCGGCTGTCGACATCGTTCATCTTCTCCCAGGTCGTGCCCGCGTCGACGGTGCGGTACAGCCCGGTGCCGCCGCTCGCGTCGGCCTCCTTCTCGGCCTCGACCTCGGCGTACATCACGTCCGGTTTCGACAGGCTGATGGCCAGCCCGATGCGCCCCTTCTTGGCGGTCGGAAAACCATTGCCCACGACCTCGGTCCAGCTGTCCCCGCCGTCCGTGCTCTTCCACAGGCCGCTACCCGGCCCGCCCGAGTTCAGGAAGTAGGGACCACGCACGCGCTCCCAGCTCGATGCGAAGATCACGTTAGGGTCGCGGGGGTCCAGCACGATGTCGCTGAAGCCGGCCTTGTCGCTGATGAACTTCACCAGCTTCCACGTGTCGCCGCCGTCGGTGGTGCGGTAGAGGCCGCGCTCGGGGTTCGAGTCCCAGATGTGGCCGAGCGCCGCGACGTAGACGATGTCGGGGTTCGTGGGGTTCACCACGATGCGCGTGATGACCTGCGTCTCCTTCAGCCCCTTGAACGTCCACGTCTTGCCCGCGTCGGTCGACTTGAAGATGCCGCCGCCGGCCGAGATCGAGTTCCGGGAGTTCCCTTCTCCGGTTCCGATCCAGACCTGATTGGGGTCGGATGGAGCGATGCCGATGTCACCCGTCGCCGCCACGTGGTCGTCATTCCACACCAACTGGAATGTCGTCCCGTTGTTGGTCGTCTTCCAGACCCCACCCGCGGCAGCGGACACATAGAAGGTCTTGGACGGACTCGGAAGGCCCTCGACGTCGGTGACGCGACCCATCATGTTCGCGGGGCCGATGGATCGCCACTTGAACGAGTTCATCATGGAGCTGTCGAGAGGCTGGGTGAGCTGCGCCTGCAGATGCGGCGTCGAAAGGGCCAACGCGGCGATCGCGACGAAGAGGGGAGTGCCTCGCATGATTGCGTCCTGCCGAAGAAAACCGTGGGGCCGCCACACTCCTGGGAGGAGTGTGCCCGTCAATGTAGAGGGTTCAGCTTTACAAGACAGATCAGACCGCGGGGGTGTTGATGCTGGCGTTCAACGCCCGGATGCCGCACCGTGTCTCTGCTCTGAACCCGCCGACGGGGCCCGCCTGACCGCGTCCGGCCACGTGCACCCCGTCAAGAGTCTTCCAGGGACCTGAATCCATGCCCCCTATCGCTCGCTCGCTGTTCCTGATCCTCGTCGCGGCCGCGGCGCCGCTCGTCGCTCAGCAGACGGTGCCGACCTCGAACCCGGACGAGCCCGAGTACATCCTGCCGTCCGCGGACATCCAGAGAATCCTGCACACGGACAAGAACTTCGCGACGCTGGACTACGTGAGCCCCGACGGCGACCACTTCCTGGTTCCGAAGGTGAACGAGTTGTCCACGCTCGCGCTGATGTCGAAAAAGACGCTTCGGCTCGCTGAAATGGAGCTTCGTCCCCAGACCAACCGACTCTGGGTTCTGGACACCTGGGGCATCTACGACTTCCGCTTCTACTCGCTGAAGGACCGGCGTTTCGTCGACGTGGATCTGCCCGAGGGGAGCTTCGCCTCCGACTTCACCTGGTCGCCCGACGGGGCCCGAATCGCGTTCCTGGCGCACCTCCCCGACCACACGGAGGTCTGGACCGCGGACGCCGCGACGGGCAAGACCCGCAGTTGGAGCACCGCGCCCGTCATGGCCACGGCGGCAGCGAATGCCGGGCAGGGCCAGCGGGCCTCCGAGATGCTCCAGTGGACGCCGGAAGGAACGCTGCTCACGCTCCTGGTGCCGCCCGCGCGCGGACCCGAGCCCGTGGATGACCGTATGCCGCAAGGCCCACTCACGCGCCACACCCGGCCGGAGCCCGTGCCGAACCCGACGTACCGCTTCCTGATGAGGGACGAGCACGACGAGGACCTCTTCGAGTACTACACGACGAGCCAGCTCGCCGAACTCTCGCCAGGGAAGAAGCCCGCGCTGCTCGGCTCCCCGAGCATGTACGAGTCCATCTCCCTGAGCCCGGATGGCCGCGACGTGCTGGCGGTCCATATGGAGCGGCCCTTCTCGTTCCTCACCAGCTACCGCGGCTTCCCGCGCCGGACCGAGGTCCTCGACCGGAAGGGCGCCGTGGTCTCGACGTTGGCATATGCGCCCCTCCGTGAGGGCAATATGCGCGGTCCGGGTGACGACGCCGGGAGCGCCCGCCGTGACTTCGCGTGGCGGCCCGACGGCGCAGGTCTGGCCTACCTGCAACGAGCCCCCAAAGCACATGGCGATGCGGGCGCGGCGAAT
>JBBSOM010000559.1:0-3175 GCA_038259715.1 Longimicrobiales bacterium | reverse complement strand
TCGTACGAATGGAACTGATCGTCCGACCAGGTCAGATAACTCCGTCCGTCCGGTGAAATGCCGAAGGCGGCCCCCTGGACCAGGTGCCCCTTGAACATGAGCGTGCGCCCGCCGGTGGCAGTGTCGACGCGGTAGAAGTCCGCGCTGTCGGGCTTCCAGTCGGAAATGTAGGCGCGGGCGTCCCGCCCGACGGCCCAGCGGCCGTCCGGCGAAAGCTCCACGTCGCGCAGGGTCGAGTCGGACAAGGCCACATACGCGCCCCGGGCGACGTCGAACGCCTCCGTATACGTGAAGTTGCGGTCCCGGTCCTCTCGGATCATCTGCTCGGACTGGATGTACCGGTCGGTCGTGCGCCAGATGTCCACGTCGGTGGTCGAGTCGGAACTCTCCACCGGAAGCGTGTCCTTGGCCGGTGTCTGCGGCATCGCGCCCAGGAAGACGCGTGCCCCATCCTCACTCCAGGTCAGCGGCGTGCGGTCGCTGATCACCCAGCCGTCCGGGAAGCCCGAGGCGTCGGCGCCCAGCGTGGCCGGCGCACGCTTCGGGTCGGCGAGCGCGGCCGGTATGTTCGGAATCACGAGAAGTGTGTTGTCGCGCTCACGCATGTCCTTGACGTCCGAGCCCTTCAGAACCGCAACGCCGGTGCCCGCGTCGTTCCACGCCAGTCGGCCGTAGGTGCGCGCGGCGTTGTCGAGCGCCTTCGTGCTCCCAGTGACCAGGTCGACCAGGAAGAGGCCGTTGCCGTCTCGCACGTCGGCATTCACCACATAGGCGAGCAGCTCGCCCGTGCGGTTGAAGTCGGCGTCACCCGCGCTTCCCAGCAACTGGCCGCGCCCCGCCTTCAGGTCGTAGAGGATCGCGTCGGTCCCCTTGGTGGCGGGACTCGCACCGCCACCGCCCCGTCCACCGAAGGCTCCGCGCCCCCGCCCTCCCGCTGCCGGGCGATTGCGTACCAGCAGGAAGGTGGAGGCATGGTTGAACGTGGCGGACTGCATGTCGTGCCAGACCTGAGTGGCGCCCGTGGCCAACTCGCGCAATTCCACGCGGTGGTGCGTCTTCGAGCCCGAGGCGCTCCCCTTCCCACCGGCGTCCGCGCCTTCCTCGGCACCCGCAGCTCCCTGCCCTGCGTGCCCTCCGCGCGGCGGGATCGAATCCACCTGGTAGACGATCCAGCGGCCGTCCGGAGAAAACGTGGGGTTCGACGCATCCGCGATCGTCACGTCCGCGTTCGTTTCGAGATTCAGGATGTGCAACGCCGGCTTCTCATCCCGGGAGGCGACGTTGGTGAACCGATAGACCCACGTCACCCAGGCCCCGTCGCTGGAGATGCTCTCGTCACCGATGGTGCGCCAGCGACTGTAGTCCGCTGGTATGAGCACCTTCTTGGCGGAGTCGGCCGGAGCAGACTCGCGCGCTAGGGCGGTCACGGCGACCGGCGGCAGGATCGGACGCGCGACGGTCGGACGCGCGAGCGCGGGCAACGCGGTCACGAAGACGGTCGCGCACGCAGCGAAGCACGTGGACAAGGTGGAGGCGATGCGGCGCGTGCGCATGGACGGAAGGCTGCTGCTGGAGTTGGCGGTTGTGATCACGGTCCGGCTCTCGAGGTTACAGGAAGCAGGAAGATACGAGGCGGAGCCGGGGGGTGCGACGGGGGCCGATTTTTTCCACTCCCTCAGATCCTTCCCGCCACCTCTTCGAAGGCGTTGTAGAGTTCGTCGAGACTGCGGGTGTTCTGGTCCGCCCACGCGCGGAACGTCTCACTGAATTTCTCTGGATCCGTCTCACCGGACCCCACGGTCGCCTCGACCGCGGCGATCTGAAGGGATCGCTGCACCACGTACGCCTTCTGGGAGAAGCGCGTGAGCGAGTCGGGGAAGTCACTTCTGGCCAGGGTCGTGGGAGAGCCCTTGGCCAGAGCCAGAATCATCTGCAAGTCGTCGTGAAACCGTACCATGCGCGCCGACTCGAAGCCGTGGTGGACCGCCGCGCGTACCAATCCCCAGTGGGCCCTGGCGCGCTCCGGCCCCGAGATGCCCGACTCCTTCGCCTGCTTCACATCGGTCAGCGCCTTGCGGAACCGTTGCCTCGTAACCGCTTTCCAGCCGATGCCCGCGATCAGTCCGCTCGTCGTGCGGGGCTTGGCTATCCCTCCGCTCTTGACCCGCTCCGCGTTTTCCTTCGTCTCCTTCTCGAATTGAGCCACCTCCCTGACGGTGGACGTGTTCATGATGCGCGGGTCCAGCTCTTCGTAGCGCTTGTTGTGGATGGCCAGGTAGTTCATGGCCGTCAGGTCGCCGAGAATTCCCGGCATGTCCCCCATGTCCACCATCCTCGACTCCCCCGTCGGCGTGAACATCACCAGCCGGGGGTCCAGCGCCTGCGTGAAGCCATAGTTCTGCGACTCCGCGCCGTGGTTGAACACGCGATTCGTGACAGGGGCGTTCTTCTTGCACGCGGCATTCATCTCATCCATCAAGGCCACCGTGTAGGGCGACGCCGTGGACTTGCCGTGATCGTCCTCCAGGGCCTTCGACTCGGCATGCGACTGCCACGCCGACGTGTGCGGCGCCACCATCCAGAGATCGTAGTCCCCCGTGACCGGCTTGGTCTGGCCTTCGATCGTGTAGGCCCACACCCAGATGGGAACGAGCGTGCCCTCCGTCCTCATCGGATTCCAGGACACCCAGTGGACCGCCTGCGCCCCGCCCGTATTGCCCCGCAGGCAGAAGATCGTGCTCTTCGGGCCCGCATGGCCAACGGGTCGGTTCGTGACGAATCGGCGTTGCCGTTGCAGGGCGATGTCCTGGATACCGAGCGTCGGATTGGAGCTTCGCAGCACCACCTTCCCGTTGCTCAGGAGCAGGTAACGGTTCCGTACCCGGTCCAGCCGGTTGGCCTCGCCGCGAAAGCGCTGATACAGGGACCATGGCAATTCGAGCTTCATGGGCTGGGCCTTGCCGTGCGCATGGTAGGCCGGCGCGGTATCCGGAATGCCCTGGGTCTTCTTGTTGAAGGCCGGGTCGCACGGCACCATCCCCGCCATCGGTCCCCAATTCGAGGACTTGTCGTGGATGTCCATGCTCTTCGTCGCGAAGCCCTCCTCGATGAGAATCGTGGAGTCGTACTCCGTGGGGCGGACGAAGAGGAAGCAGTTCCGCTTCGTCATGATCTC
>JBBSOM010000558.1:0-3175 GCA_038259715.1 Longimicrobiales bacterium | reverse complement strand
TCGTGGAAGCTGAGGCGTACGGCGCGGATGTGCGCTACCGCTGCGCCGTGCCGACCCCCGCGCTCGAGGAATTCCGGCGCGCGCTGGGCGACGCGACGAGCGGGGCGGGGCGGGTGGTTACTCGGACCAGTTCCCGAACGGATCCTCCAGCGACGGGCTCTGGGGCGTGAACAGCTTCGCGCCGTCCTCGGTGATGTACATGTCGTCCTCGAGCCGGACCCCGAACTCGCCTCGGATGTAGATCCCCGGCTCGTCGCTGAAGCAGTTTCCGACCTTTAGCGGCACCTTGTTCCCCTTCACCAGATACGGCCACTCGTGGCCGTCCATACCGATGCCGTGGCCGACGCGGTGCGTGAAGTACGTGTAGTCGGGACCGTAACCCGCGTCCGTGATGACCTTCCGCGCGGCGGCGTCGACGTTTTCGGCGGGCACGCCGGGCTTGGCCGCCTTCCACGCCGCGGTCTGGGCCTGGTACTCGATGTCGAAGACCGATTTCATCTTGTCGGTCGGCGCACCGAGCACGAAGGTGCGGCTGATGTCCGACTCGTAGCCCTGCGCTGTGCACCCGCCGTCGATGAGCAGGATCGTGCCCTCGCGGATGACCTGCGGCGTCCTCGACCCGTGCGGCTGCGCCGAGTACTCGCCGGTCTGGACGCTCGCGCTGCCCTGGAAGCCGAGCTGCCGGTGCGCCGTGCTGACCAGCCCGCCGAAGTCCTGCTGCGTCATGCCCTCGGCCATGGCCAGGTACGCGGCCTTGTACGCGGTGAGCGTCGCTTCGTTGGCCAGCGTCATCAGGTCGATCTCGTGCTGGCTCTTCACGCCCCGACAGCCGGCCGTGACCGGCGTGCCGCTCACGACGTGCAGTTGCGGCGCGGCCAGCGCGACGGCGTCGGCGAAACGGAACTGGGCGGTCTCCTCCGCGCCGATCTTGCCGGTGGAGATGCCCCGCGACTTCAGGCCCTGTGCGACGCGCAAAGCCGGGTTCTCGTGCTCCTGCCACGTCAGCACGTCCGCGTTCGCGAGCGGTGAAAGGGCGATTTGCTCGCGCGCACGGTCCTCCTCGAACGCCGGACACACCACGAAGGCTTCGCCGTTCACGGGGATGACGACCGCGAACATCCGCTCGCCGCCGCCCCAGCCGATGTTCGTGAAGTACACCATGGACGTACCGCCCATGAGGAAGAGCGCGTCCAGGCCGTTGTCCTTCATGAGGCGCTTGGCTTGCTCGACTCGGGCCGTGCGCTCCTCGTTGGTGATGGGCTTGGCGCGATCCGCCCAGGAGGTCAGCCGTGCGATCGACGGCGGCAGCGTTCCGGCGGTCCCGGCCGAGGCGCCCGTGGCGTCCGGTCCCGTGGGGGCGCACGAGGTCAAAGCGGCGCCGGCAGCGGCCAGCGAGGAGGCTCCGAGGAAGTGGCGTCTCGAGATCATGGATTCACAGGGATGGTGGAAGTCGGCGCTCGAAGAAGTACGGCACGCTGCCATGATACGGGGGAACGCGCGCGTGCGCGACTGCCGGGGTGGCGCGGACGCGCGTGCTGGGCCGGTCGGCGCAGTGCGCCGCCTCAATCGGCCGGGTAGATACGATGTACGCTCCGGATCGAGTAGCTGTTCAAGGGGTCCAGCTTCTGGGCATAGACCTTCCAGCGACCATTCCGGCGCACGCCGATGATGGTCACCGACCTGTCGTACGCCGGTCCGCCCGCATCCGTAACGGGGTGGGCTGGATTCACATGGTCGTATCGGTCGCGTCCGTACACGGCGGTGTAGTTGCCGGTGAGCCTGGTGTCCAACTGAACCGAGGTTTCCCCGTTCGGCTGGAGGTGGGCGCAATCGATGGAATGGTTGGCTCCCTGATCGACGATGAATGCACACCCGCTCAAGGCCCCGGTGACCATGATATTCGGTCCCCCCACCGCAGAGATGTGGTAGAGGACTATGGGCGCAACGTTGCTCTGGACCATCCGCACGGAGTAGGCGCTGAACTGGAACCCTCCCGGGAGATTCACATTGTCGACATAGAATCCTTCCGTCTGATGCATGTTGCGTGTCCTCAGGATTCTGCCGGGCCGGAGCGGGTTCCCATGGTGATTGCGGATGTAGTAGTGCATGATGCCGGAGGCTACCGGTGCCCCGGCGACGCGGATGGGATATCGACGGAGAAACGTCCTCGGGTGAGCGGTCAAGCGCGCGAAGGCCACAGCCGGGGTCATGGGCATGGGATTCCGGCCGCGATCGGTATGAGCACACTGGCGAGCAGGTCCGGGAGGCTGGCGGGGTAGGTGAAGGTGCTTTTCATGGTGTCCGGACTCCGGGTCGGGTCGTCGGCGCAACAGGGACACCATAGGCCTGTGCGGAGGCCTCGCGCGAGGGGGATCGCGACGGGTGCGGCTCGCGCCCCGGCGTGCGCGTTCGTATTCTGGATCACCATGGTCTCCCTCGATCGATGTTCCCGCGCGGCCCTCGGCCTGGTCATGGCCGCCTGCTTCGCCGCCGCCCTCCCCGCCCGGAGTTCGGCGCAGTCCGACGAGGTTGCCGCGGTGCTCGCGCGCCCCGATGTCCAGAACGCGCTCGCCCGGCTCGATGGCGAGCGGGGGGCGTACGCCGACTTCCTCGTGCGCATCGGGGGGATCGTCTCGCCGTCCGGCGAGGAGCGCGAACGTGCCGAGGCTGTCGCGGCCAGGATGCGTGAGATCGGCCTCGATTCGGTGCGGGTGACGGAGAGCCCCAACGCGATCGGGGTCATTCCCGGCCGCTCGGGACGGGCGCTCGTCTTCGTCTCCACCCTCGACGACCTCGCAACCGTGGCCGAGCATCAGCGGGCGGCATCCGGGCCCCCGCGGATCCAGGGCAATCGGGTGGTGGGTCCTGGCACGAACACGTCGCTGACGACCGCCGCCATCCTCGCCGCGGCCGAAGCCTACATCGCCACCGGTCTGCGGCCGGAACACGACCTCGTTTTCGCGGCGGTGGCCCAGGAGGAAACAGGCCTCCGCGGCATGAAGGCCCTCTACGCCGACTACCGCACACGGGCCGAGGCCTTCGTGGATGTGCTCGGCGACGGTCAGTCGATCTCCTATGGTGCGCTCGGCATCCATTGGTGGCGGGTGATCGCCAAAGGGCCGCCGGGGCACACGCTGAACGGCGGCCTGCCCAACGTGAACCAGGCGATCGGGCG
>JBBSOM010000557.1:0-3177 GCA_038259715.1 Longimicrobiales bacterium | reverse complement strand
GTGGGCGCCATGAACAAGTACCTCACCGGCATGATCACGAACCCGGCCTACAACAAGCTCCGGAGCCTGGTGAAAGAGGTTCTGCACCGTGCGCCCGCCAGCATTGGCGGTGCCATGGAGGAGTTGGCGGGACGGATCGAGGAGAGCGTGAAGCACGTCCTGACGCCGGGCTTGATTTTCGAAGCGCTCGGCTTCCGGTACGTGGGGCCCGTCGATGGCCACGACGTCGACGCGTTGGTCGATACGCTCACGCGCGTCAAGGACATGAAGGGCCCCATACTCGTCCATGTTCTGACGCAGAAGGGGAAGGGTTTCGATCCTGCCGAGGCCGACCCGTGGACCTGGCATGCTTCGGGGCCCTTCGACAAGGTCACGGGGAAGGGGACCTTGAAAAACGCGGGACTCCCCCGCTACCAGAACGTCTTCGGCAAGGGGCTGATCGAACTGGCGGACGCGGACCCTCGCATCGTCGCGATCACCGCGGCGATGCCCGACGGGACCAGCACGGACACCTTCCAGAAGGTGCATCCGGAACGCTACTTCGACGTCGGCATCGCCGAAGGGCACGGCGTCACCTTCGCGGCGGGGATGGCCACCCGTGGGGTGAAGCCCATTGTGGCGATTTACTCGACGTTCCTGCAGAGGGCATTCGACAACATCGTCCACGACGTCGCGCTTCAGGGTCTTCCCGTGGTCTTCGGCATGGACCGCGCCGGAATCGCCGGCGAGGACGGCCCGACGCACCATGGCACCCTGGACATCGTGTACATGCTCGGGGTGCCCGGCATGACGGTGACCGCGCCGAAAGACGGCGCCGAGATGCTCGCGCTTCTGCGCCTGGCGACCGAGCGCAACGACGGCCCGTGGTGCGTACGCTGGCCGCGTGACTCGGTGCCCGAGGAGGTCCCCGCCCTCGCCGACATCCCCGACCTCGAGCCGTTCACCTGGGAGATTCTGCGCAACGGCCCGGACGCGGTGATCCTCGCGGTCGGCGCGATGGTGCATCCGGCGTTGCGCGCCGCCGAGGCGCTCGGAGGGGAAGGGATCCGTTGCACGGTGGTCAACTGCCGCTTCCTGAAGCCGTACGACGTGGAGGTCTTCCAGGAGATGGTGCGGAGTCACCCGGTCGTGCTGACGCTCGAGGAAGGGCAGGTCACCAACGGGTTCGGCGCCTACATGGCCCGTGAGATCGACGCCCTCGACCTGGCGCGCCGACCGCACGTCGGGTCGATGGGCATCCCGGACCGCTTCGTGGAGCACGGCGCGCGCGCGGACCTCCTGCGTGAGATCGGCCTGGACGCCGCGGGGATCGCGATGCGCGTCCGCGAGCTCGCCGGCGCCACCGCGCACCGCGCGCTCGGATGAGCTCCCACTCCGGGCGGGACCGACTCTCCGGCCCGTTTCGCCGCATCGGCGTGGTGCTTCGGCGCAAGTACGTGGAACTGCCGGACGCGGTCGTGCGCCTGCTCGAGATCTGCCGGGCGCATGGCGTGGACGCCATACTCGAACGCGGAAACGCCGTCGAAGCACCCTCGGGCGCGACGCTCGGGGATCTCGAGGATCTGGAGATGGATCTCGTCGTTGCACTGGGGGGAGACGGCACGCTTCTCCGGGCGGCACGCATGGTCGGGGCTCGTGAGATTCCCGTGTTCGGGGTCAACCTCGGGCAACTCGGCTTCATGACCAACACGGCGGAGGCCGACCTGGATGTCGGGCTCGGGCACGTCCTGGCCGGTGAGGCCGAGATCGACCCCCGCTTCACGCTCCAGGCACAGATCTTCAGCGACGGGCATCAGAAGGGGGACACGCTCAACGCGCTCAACGACTTCGTGATCCACAAGCCAGGTGCTGCTCGCATCACTCCGATCCACCTGACGGTGGGCCACGACGCAGAGCGCAACGAGATCGGTTCCTTCGCCGCCGATGGGGTGATCCTCGCGACGCCGACGGGATCGACGGCGTATTCGCTTTCGGCCGGTGGCCCGATCATCGTGCCCGAGGTCGAGTGCATCGTGATCACGCCCATCTGTCCGCACTCGCTGGCGGTGCGTCCGCTGGTCGTGCCCGCGTCGGATTCGATCACCGTCTGTCCGCTCGACCGGTCGCACGAACTCCAACTCACCGCGGACGGGCAGGTCGCGCGCACCCTCGAACCCGGTGACGAGGTCCGCGTCGAGCGCGGTGCGCACGACGTCCGCCTGGTGCGCATTCCAGGGCAGACCTTCTTCGGGACCATGCGGCGCAAGCTCAACTGGGCGGCACGGCCTTCCGCACGGGGGTGAAGTGCGGCCCAAAGACGCATTGAGCCGCACCATCCCTCACCCATACCTTTGATCGGCGATGCTCGTCGAACTCCGAATCCGTGACTATGCGGTCGTCGAGGACCTGACCCTCGAACTCGGCCCCGGCCTCACTGCCCTGACGGGGGAGACCGGGGCGGGGAAGTCGATCGTCGTGGGCGCCCTCTCCCTCCTCCTGGGGGAGCGGGCATCGTCCGACGTGGTGCGCCTGGCTGCCGAACGCGCCAGCGTGGAAGCCGTCTTTGACATCTCCGGGATTCCCGAACTGGTCGCGCGGCTGGACGACCTGGGCTTCCGGCCCGAGGACGGCCATCTGATCCTGCGTCGTGAAGTCGCCGCGGAGGGCCGGAACCGCGCCTGGGTGAATGGTTCTCCGGCCACGGCGGGCGTCGTGGGGGAGTTGGGGACCGCGCTCGTGGACCTTCATGGCCAGCATGAGCACCAGACGCTTCTGCGAACGGCCGAGCAGCGCCGCATCCTGGATGCGTTCGCTGGGGCGGAGTACGCCGCCGAGGGAGTGACTTCGGCGAACGCTCGCGTCCGCGCGCTGGCCTCCGACCTGGATGCTCGTGAGGCTCGGCGCCGGGAATTGGCCGAACGCAAGGACTTTCTCTCCTTCCAACTCGAGGAAATCGACGCCGCGAAGCTAGAGGCCGGTGAAGACGAGGAACTCGAGGTCGAGGCGCGCCGCGCGGAGCACCAGGAAGAATTGGCCGGCGGCGCCGCCGGGATCCACGACATGCT
The DNA here is from genome assembly GCA_038259715.1 of Longimicrobiales bacterium. Lineage (GTDB taxonomy): Bacteria > Gemmatimonadota > Gemmatimonadetes > Longimicrobiales > Gaopeijiaceae > SZUA-318. The sequence continues at coordinate 133 of JBBSOM010000557.1, read as the reverse complement.
CTACGGCGGCGAAGGCGCCGTCGCGGACCGCGTGGCGGAGGCGCGTGGCCGGCTCCAGCGCATGGCGCGTATCGATCCGTCGCTCGAGGAGCTGGCCTCCCTCGTCGACGACGCCTACCACGCCGTGGCCGAG
>JBBSOM010000556.1:0-3183 GCA_038259715.1 Longimicrobiales bacterium | reverse complement strand
CGCTTGTCGAGGCCCACGAGCACGCGGCCCTCGGAAAACCCCTCGTAAAGCGCGCTCTCGGGCGGCGGGGTCCGGTCCCGCGACTCGAGCGCCTCCTCGGTGGCTCGATCCATCTCGTCCGTGACCTCGGCCTCGAGGTCCGAAAGTGAGTCCTGCGGAACGCCCCGCTCGAGGAGCCACACTTCGTACTGGCCGACCGGGTCCCGGCGTCCCCATGCCTCGAACGTTTCCGCGGGGAACGTCTCGCGGGCTTCGCGTTCGTCGTGGGTGGCGTGGCCACCCATCCGGAACGTTTCGGCGACGATGGCTGCCGGCCCCTGGCCGCCGCGGCACCGAGCGACAGCCAGCCGAGCCGCCGCGTACACTTCGAGCACGTTGTTGCCGTCGCAGTTCCACGACGAGATGCCGTACAGCTCGGGCCATCGGCGCAGATCACCAACCGTGTGTTGGTCCACGCGGGTACCCAGCGCGACCTGGTTGTTCTGGATCACGAAGATCGCGGGTACGTTCTGGACCGCGGCGAGGTTCAGTCCCTCATGGCACGCGGCGGTCCTGGTTGCGCCGTCACCCACCCACGTCATCGCGATCCGGTCTTCGTTCCTGTTGCGGAACGCGAGCGCGACGCCGGCGACGACGCTGACGCTGGTGCCCATATGGCTGATGGGCTGGATGACGCCCTTGTCCATCGCGCCGAGATGCAGGTCCCGGCCGCGACTCGGTGAATCGAACGTGGCCAGGTACCCGCGGAAGATGTCCGCGAGCGGCATCCCCATCATGTGGAGGGCCCCGGCGTTGCGGATCATCGGGCTGACCACGTCTCGTTCCCGATCGAGCGCCGCGACGGTTCCCACGGTCACCGCCTCCTCCCCGGTGCCCAGCCATGCCTTCGAGATGGCGCCCGTCTTCACCCAACGCTTGAGCGCGATGTCGTGCAGACGGGTGCGCAACAGGTCCCGGTACAGACCGAGGAGGGCGCCCTCATCGAGCGCCGCCACTTCGCGAGCGAGGTCCGGATCGGATTCGATCCGGCTGCGGTAGGCAGCGACGTTCTCCGGGTCGGAAGACCAGGAGACATACTCGGGTGGGTCGAACGCGGGATATCTCTTCATGGGCCGTTAAAACTACGGTGGTCGGCCGAGAGACGGAATGCGTGGGGAGGAAGAACGGGGGACGAACCCGGCGAAACATGAGGCGGGGGAGGCGAAGGGTCTCGATGGCACGAAGAACCAGCCCCCCCAGGATGGGCCACCGAGATGCTCCCTCCACACTCCCCCGCTTCAACGCTTCGGGCACCATACATTGCCCTCGCACTACATCTATATAAGGTCCCACGATTCCCGTGTCACTCTCAATTTGGCACGTTTTCGAAATCTCTTTGATGTCGTTGCCGGACAATGTTCTCTCTCCGACATTAGGGGGTGACTCATCCCGAACTTCCGGACCTCTGTTGACCAGCGAATCCCGTTCCGTAGACACACGCCGCAGGGTACAGGCCGTTGTCGCGCTGCGTCTCCTCGAGATGATTCACGATCTGGATCGGCCACTGGAGATCCTCGAAGCGGAGAATCCGACCAAGACCATGCCGCGTAGGCTCGGCCTCAGCGACGTGGTGGGCCGCCAGATCCGGACCTACCGGGACGACGTGCGCCGAAGGGTGCGGCTGACGGACAGCGAGATCCACGATCTGTTCCGTCTCGTGATCCGGAGACCGGACGCGGAGGAGATCTTCCTGAGGGCCGGTCGTACGCTGGCGGGACGTGAGGAGCGTCGTGGCTGGAAGCGTTGGGTTCCCCGGAGAATGGCCCTCGCGATGGCGCGGAGTCGGGTACGCCGCCGGCTCAATACGCTTTTCGGCCGCCGGATGGGTGGGTTCGGCCGTGGCGGCTTCTCGATCGAGGGCCGCTCACTGATGTTCATCGAGGCCGACCCGGGCGGTGACGCGTGCTTCCTGGTGTCCGGTCTTTGCGAAGCGGCGCTGGAGCAGGTCACGGGTCAGCGTGTGCGGGTCGATCACGTCCTGTGCCAGTCCCGCGGTGACGCTCTGTGCCGCTGGGAGGGCAAGCTGCTCGATGAAGCGGCGTCGGCCGACGACGCACCACCCGCCCAGATCGCCGCAGGCTGAAACCCGGCGACGACTGGCCGGGTACGGCACGGTCCGCAGAACCGATTCGGCAACCACGAGTGAACCCCATGGTCGAGAAGGGCTCCCCCGCACCCGATTTCACGCTTCCGTCCGATCGTGACGGGGACGTGAGCCTGTCCGGCCTCCGTGGGCGGAAGGTGATCCTTTACTTCTACCCGAAGGACGACACGTCCGGATGCACCCTCCAGGCGTGTGAACTCCGCGATGCATTGCCCCAGTTCGGCGATATCGACGCGCTGGTGCTCGGCGTTTCACCGGACTCTGTGAAATCGCACGCGGACTTTCGCAAGAAGTACGACCTCAACTTCCCTCTCCTGGCGGACGAGGAGCATGCGGTTGCGGAGGCTTACGGCGTGTGGAAGGAAAAGAGCATGTACGGGCGGAAGTACATGGGTATCGAACGCAGCACCTTTCTCATCGATGAAGAGGGTGTCGTGCTCGAGGCGTGGCGGAAGGTAAAACCCAAGGGCCATGCCCAACTCGTAGCCGAGGCCCTGGGCGCGTAGCAGCCCGCCGGGGTGGCGTCACGAGTGGCACCTCGGGACGTCGAGGATCGAGTCAGGGGTTCAAGGACCTGTGCACCTTGTACGCGCACAGGTCCTGAACGACCATGCGGCCCTGGGCCCGCGCCGCGGCGGCATCGGCGTCCGCCCTGATCCCCTCCTGGAGCCAGATGGCCGGGCGGTCGGGACGCGCGGCGGCCTCCACGAGTGCCTTACCGGCCTCCATCGAGGGCCGGAAGACCAGCACCATGTCGATGTGCTCATCGACGTCCGCGAGTCGGTACCGGGCCGCCTTTCCCAGCACCCGGTCGGCGTACGGGTTCACGGGAATGACGTCATAACCCTTGGCGGCGAGATACGAGGGGACCCGCCGGGCGGCCTTCCGCACGTCGCGCGACATTCCGACGACAGCGACCCGGCGGAGGCGGTCGAAGAGCTCGGCGATCTGTTCGGCCGGCGGGTTGTCCGGGTCCGAACTGTCGGCGAGAAGTCGGCGGAGAGGCCCGAGGTTGTCCATGGGCACCGAGGATAGGGGGG
>JBBSOM010000555.1:0-3185 GCA_038259715.1 Longimicrobiales bacterium | reverse complement strand
GGTGGCGCGTCCACGGCGATTCCGGGGCTAGCGTTGAAGAGTTCCGCTTCGGTGCCCGGAAGAACAGCCACAGTATCCACGAAGTCGCCGTTCCAGTTGAATCGAAGGACAAATGCAAGCGGTCGGCGAATACCGAGTTCCATACCCTTGTCCGGGGTATTGGGCGAACTCCCCGAGGTGAGTGCGACCATGCCGCCATCGTCCGCAAACGCAATACCGGAGATGTAAGGTGTCAGGATTCCCGGCACGCGCAGGGAGGTGGTTCGTAAGAAAATGCCCCTGGGGCTGAACACCGAGAGTCGCCCGGTGCCCCCGTCGAACACCAGGAGGGTATCCGGCTTCGCCACTTGCAGGACGGCGGGAATCCTGAACTCACCGGGACCGTCGCCTTCTCGCGCAGCCTCCCACTCGAAGACCCCTTTCGCAGAGTATCGGCGAAGCGTGTTGGTTCCGCGCTCCACCATCACGAAGGCTCCCGCCGGCAGCATCCTTCCGGACTCGACTCTCGAAAACAAATAGTGGGGGTCGCCCTCCGCTTCGCCGATGTGGACCAACGGCTCAGATGAGACGACCCATCCGCTACCCTCGCTCCACATGGGCTCGGTACTTTCGACAATGCGTACGCCGGCACTGTCACGCACCGAATACCCGCTGGCCTCATCTGGCTGCTCGCCGCACGAGAGCATGCTCGCGACGATCACAATCCCAATTGTGAGCTGCCATACATGTCTCATGGATCATCCTCCTAGGTACGAAATAATTCGTAGCTAGGGGGCATGTCAACACGGGAGAAGACACTTTGTAGGCGGCGAACTCGTGGCTACGCCACGTAGTGAATCCGCGACGGCGTCGAAGTGCCGGAAGAGACGCTCCTGATAAGCCAGTTCGTTGCGGCATGAGCCGACGGAAACGCGCGCGGAGTACACCTGATTCTGTAGCCCACGCAGCGCTTCGCCAGCCGCTCGCCGGACAGAAGACAGCACCGATCCCTCGACTCCCGTTCCTACCCCGCCCCCTCCAGTGCCCTGAACCAGACCTTGTCCGGCACGTCCTCGAGCCTCTTCCATCGGGCCCCTGCTGTCCGCCAGTCCGGCTCCACACCGCGACGGCGATTCGCGTCCATCAGGGCGTCGGCGTTGCCGTGAGCGGGCGGCGTCCAGCCGCCATCGAAGTGGTCGCCGCCGCGCGGATCCACGAATACCGCCCGGCCAGCTCCCCACCACACCACCCGCCATCCTCCTTCGTGGAGTAGCCGGTGGTGAGCGCGACACATCAAAATGACATTTCCGAGCCTGGTCTCCCCACCGTCCGCCCAGTGCTCCACGTGATGCGCGTCGGTGAAGCGCAGTCCGCATCCCGGGAAGCGGCAGCCGTTGTCGCGAGTATCCAGTGCGCGTCGGAGCACGGGTGGAATCGTGCGGGTCCGCCTTCCGACGTCGAGCACGGAGCCGTCCGGCGCATGTGTTACCTGGACCCGCGAGGCGTCGCACGACAGGCGCCGTGACGTTTCACCTGCAACGCATGTCCCGTCGTCGAGGTGGGATCGCGGACCCGGGCCGCGGTACGCCCCCTCATCGTCTCTCGGAGTTGCCTCTTTCAGCTTTGCCTCTTTCAGCGCCTCGTCCGTCAGCGTCGCCTGCTCCACGTGCAGCACGACCTGAAAGCGTTCGGCTCGGGTTCCGGAGATCGGAACTGCTTCGGCACCCTCGGCGCGGTCCACCCCGCCGAATCCAGCGGCCAGCGCCCGCTCCGCGAGCAGCCCGAGGGCGTCGGCTCTCCGCTGGGCCGCCGCCTTCCGGGTCTCCTCTTCGCTGCACAGTGCGGCGCAGGCTTTGGCCTGTGCCGCGCCGCCCCGGTCTCTGCGATACAGCGCATCGCTCGCCGCTTCGATCGCACGCATCAGGACGGCGGCCACTTCGGGTTCGAGCCGCCCCTTCACCCGGTACATGCCGTCGTCGTCCGGGAAGACCGAGAAGGTCCTCGTCTCGTGCCGTTCCCGCTCGCGCGTTGCCTCGTCCTCCCGGCTGCCCGGCCTCCAACTGCGCACGATTCGCTCGAGCTGCGCGGTCGTGCAGCCGGACGCGAACTCCAGCAGGTCCTCTTCGTTCTCGGGCGTCGCGATGCGGGTCAGTGCGCGGACCTGCGAGAACGACAGTTCGCCTCGCTCCATGCACGCGCTTGTGGCCGGCAGATCCACGAGCGCACGCGCCGTGCGGACCTTCTCCCGCGCGGTTCCGAGGTCGAAGCCCGTCCGGAATGCGAGCCAATGGGCGCAGGACCGGTGGCCGTCACGCTCCCACCCCCGGCGCCCGTCGAAGTCGGCGATGAGCACGAGCAGCCGATACGTCGCTGCGTGGATGTGCGCGGCCAACATGGCGATCTTGTCGCCGAGCACTTCGATCGCGTCGTCCTCATCGAGCGCGGGGACGGTATCCAGCGCGGGGGCGTCGTCGCGCGCGGAGGGCTCGTCACACGCGGGGGTGACCTCGCCATAGACAACGGGCGCCGCCTCCCGAACTATCGCCCATCGCACGGAGGGCCAGCGCCGGTCCAGCATGTAGAGATAGCCGGTAGCGGCAGACCGACCAGACCCAACGGAACGCGATGCACGGACACGCAGCACGGGCGAAACCTCCTTCTCGGGAATACCGAAGATACCCCGAAATATAAAGCCGGGTCGGGTCGCTCTCTGACGTGACCGACACGGCCCAAACGCGCCGCCCGAGGCTTGCCGAGTCCGCCCAATGCGCCCACGAGCCGCAGAGCGGCCAGGCGACGCCACGCGGGAGCCTTCCGCACCGGATGCCAGATACCACCGACTTCGACTCAAAAAAGTTGTCCATGTCTGGATGGGACAACTTGCGCTTGGTCCGACGTTCCTTGCCCCACATGCACTCAGGGCGGACTACCGCGCAGTCGACCTGTCCGGAACTCGTCGTCGTTGCCGAGTTGCCGGCTAAGGATCTACATCTAGCGGAGGGTACGACCGTCCAAATCGAGACGCGCACCCGCGGCATGAGGGCGCGCGCAGGCCATGAGAGGCGCCTGGGGCCATGAGTCACGTCGGCCATAAGGGGCGCACCGGAGGTTGCGCCTACGACCACGAGCGTGCCGAGGACAGCGAGGCTGCCGAAGTGGAAGCGTTTCTGCGCTGAGGTGGCCGCTGCCGTGGGGGCAGCCTGGAT
>JBBSOM010000554.1:0-3196 GCA_038259715.1 Longimicrobiales bacterium | reverse complement strand
TCAGTTCCCCAACCTTTCCTTCTGTGCGGCTCGCCGCTTGGTGCCGCGGGGGGGGGGCCTCCCCACAATCACCACCCCGGATTTGGGGTCCGGCGCCGCGCAGAAAAGCGGCGCCGCGCCGCGGAAGGGAGAGATCTGAGAGGATGATCCGCGTGCCTGGGCAGTTCTGCCCCGTGGAGTCGAATTGTGCGTGAACGCCGGCCTTGACGGTACGGCGCATGTTGGCCAACATTTGTGGGCTAAAACAGTTGAGTGACGGAGAGGTGCTCATGGCCAAGAAGGACCCACTGGAAGTGTCCGCAAGCGAGTTCAAGAACTCGTGGCACGAGTTCCTGGAGCAAGTTGCCCAGGGGCGCCAGGAGGTCGTGGTCACGCGTTACGGCCGTCCCATCGCCAAGCTGAGCCCCTACCAGGGGCCAGAAAGCGACAGTGGGATCTTCGGTAGTTTGGCGGGGTCCGTGACCGTCCACGGCGACATCACCGCCCCCATCGGCGAGGATTGGGACGCCGATGCCTGACGGCCCCGGCCCCGTCACGATCCTGGACACCCATGTCTGGATCTGGGTGGTCGAGGGCGATCGGGCGGCGCTATCTGCACCGGCAATCGAAGCGATCGAGAGCGCAGCCAGGAACGGTACTGTACGGGTCAGCGCCATCTCGGTGTGGGAGGTGGCCATGCTCGAAGCGAAGGGGCGAATCAGCCTCTCCCGCTCGCTGGACGACTGGGTCCAGGCGGCGTTACACGCGCCCGGAATCCGTCTGCTCCCCTTGAGCCCTGAGATTGCGATAGAGAGCACGCGCCTTCCCGGGGCGCCGCACGGAGATCCCGCCGATCGCATGCTCATGGCGAGCGCGCGGCATCTTGGAGGTCGGCTCGCGACATGCGACCGGGAGATGCTCAGCTACTCGGAAGGCGGCCAGCTCAACGTCTTGAGGTGCACGCCGTGAAAGGGTGATTCGTTCGTCGACGGCCTCACCAAGGAAGATCGTGAGTACGTCCCGCTTGCGGTCTCGCCTTACATCCCCCGGTCGAGCGCTCTTCCCAACGCCTCGATGCCGTCCTCCAGCGTGCGACGCTTGCCCGCCATCGCGATGCGGAAGTGCGCGGGCGCCCCGAAAAAATGACCGGGTACGAGGCCGACGCCGAACTCCTTCCGCGCCATCTCGACGAACGGGCCCGCGTCTTCCACGCCGACCAGTTTCGGAAAGGCCACGCAGCTTCCGGGGGCGGGCGCCGCCCAGTCCAGTTCGGCGCGGCTCTCGACGAATCGCTTCACCATGATGCCGTGCGGCTCCAGGATATCGCGGGCGCGCGCCAGCAAGCGGTCGATATGCTGAAACGCCAGGACGCCCAGTCGCTCCGAGGGCACGGCGCCCGAGCCGTCGACGATGTCCCGGACGCGCCGGATGCGTTCGATCGTGTCCGGGTCGGCCAGGACCCAACCGACCCGGAGTCCCGCCAGTCCGAACGACTTGGTCAGGCTGTTGATCGACACGAACGCGTCGCTACGGGTGCCGGCGGGTGTGGTGTCGAGGCCCAGCACCGCTTCCAGGTAGACCTCGTCGACCACGACCTTGGCGCCGATGGCGTTGGCCATGTCGCCCACGGCCATGAGCGTCCACGGGTCCGTGTAGACGCCGGTGGGGTTGTGCAGGTTCGTCAGCATGATCACCCGCGTCGTCGGTGTCAGCTGGCGGGCGATGCGGTCCGGGTCCACACGAAAGCCATCACGCCAGGACCGGGCGAACATGTTGACGTTTGCGCCCAGGAAGCGGGCCGCGCCCATCATGGGGTCGTAGCCCGGCCACTCCGCGAGGATCGTGTCGCCCGGACGGATGAGCGCCCCGAGCGTCAGGAAGTTCGCCCCTGCGGCGCCGGTCGCCGTGGCCACCCGATCCGTGCCCAGGCCGTAGCGCTGGGCGATGGCCTGAACGAGCGGTGGGTACCCATCGTCGTTGTTCGCGAAGAGCTCGAGCGCGGCGCGCCCGCCCGGCAGGTCGTCGATGGTACAGTGCAGGAGGTTGCTGCCGCGGAGGTCGTGGCGCGCGGGTGGGTGTCGCTTCGCCCACGTCATGTAGGGGGCCCAACTCTCGGGCCAGGACTCGGATCTCATGGTCGTTCCCGGAACAGGTGGGGCCACCATGCTAGCCACGCGGCGCTTTCCGCGCACCGGGCGCGACGCCTATCTTGGCGCTTCCCTCTACCCGAGTCCCCGGACGGAGACCGATCGATGAGGATGCGTTTGCTCGCCCCGCTGCCCCTGCTGGTCGCCGCCGCGACGCTTCTGGCGCCGGCCACGAAGGTGACCGCACAGAATATGCCGCCCGAGGAGTATCAGGCGCTCGCGAAGTCGATCTTCTCAGAACTCATCGAGATCAACACGTCGAACTCGGTCGGCGACAATACCGCCGCGGCGCGCGCGATGGCGAAGCGCTTGCTGGACGCCGGCTTTCCGGAAGAGGACGTGCACGTCGTGGTCCCCGCGGACGCGCCGAAGAAGGGCAACCTGGTGGCGCGCTACCGCGGGCGTGACTCCGGCAAGAAGGCCGTCATGCTTCTCGCCCATCTCGACGTCGTCGAGGCCAAGCCCGAGGACTGGAGCCCGGACATCGAGCCGTTCACGTTCATGGAGCGTGACGGCTACTACTACGGGCGCGGGATCACGGACGACAAGGACGAGGCGTCGATCAACATCGCCAACTTCATCCGCATGAAGCGTGAGGGTTTCGTGCCCGACCGCGACATCATCGTGGCGCTCACCGCCGACGAGGAGGGCGGCGGCCACAACGGCGTCCGCTACCTGCTCGAGGAGCACCCGGATCTCGTCGGCGACGCGGCCTTCGCGCTCAACGAGGGCGGTGGCGGGATGTCGAAAGACGGCCGGCGGATCTCGAACAACGTTCAGGCGAGCGAAAAGAAGTTCCTGTCCTTCACGTTCGAGGCCACGAACCCCGGCGGGCACTCGTCCCTTCCGCGGAAGAAGAACGCGATCTACGACCTGTCCAACGCGTTACTCGCTGTCCAGGGCTACGACTTTCCGGTCATGCTCAATCCCGTGACCGAAGCGTTCTTCGGTCGGTCCGCGGATCTGGTCGGTGGGGAGATGGGCCAGGCGATGACCCGCATCGTCGCGAACCCCGCGGACGCCGCCGCGGCCAAGACGCTCTCCGCCGAGCCGAACTACAACTCGCGGCT
>JBBSOM010000553.1:0-3206 GCA_038259715.1 Longimicrobiales bacterium | reverse complement strand
TCGACACCAGCCACGCGGCAAGATGCTGGAACTCGGGCGGACTGGATGCCGGGATCGGGTCGGGCGAACCGAACGGGTTGTCGTAGCAGGCACCGTCACCGCGCCAGTCCTCGAACCTGACGCCGAGCTTGTAGGTCGCTCCCGCATCTCGAATCAGCTCGGCTTCGTCGATGCCGAGCTCCCTCAGAAGAGCCGTGAAGAGGGGCGTCGTGCTCTCGCCGACCCCCACGGCTCCCAAGCGCTCGGAGGAGACGACGGTGATGCGTATCGGATCGGGCGCATCGAGCGGGCCTCGACGTCGAACCGATTCAACCAGACGCAGATGAAGGAGGTTGGCGGCGATCCACCCCGCAGTGCCTCCACCTACGATCACGATGTGACGGATCAAACGGAGTCAGCCGATCCAGGCCGCCGATGTCAACCGTCCTCCGGCTGCCGATTCGCTCGCTCCTGTTCTTCCATTTCTTCCATTTTCTTGCGCAGGCTCAGCGGGCGCATGTCGGTCCAGACTTCTTCGATGTAGTCCAGGCACTCCTGCTTCGATCCGCTCTTCCCCGCGTCGTTCCAGCCAAGTGGGTTTTCACGGTCCAGCGGCCAGACGCTGTACTGCTCTTCATGGTTGATCACGACCTTGTACACGGTCTGATCTTCGTCGTCGTCCCATCCGGAGAAAGGGGCGTTTGGTGGGCTCATGCCTGTACCTCGTGAGGAAGGTGCGATCGGGACTCGACGAAGTGCGGACGTACAAAACGCACAGAAATGCTGGAAAGCACGGTAGGGAGCGGCGGGACGGTGAGCAAGGTGGAGTGTGCGGAAAGCACGGTAGGGCGTTACGTGGACGTCAAAGCCGACCCGGTGAACTCGTTCGCGGAGCGCCCCTGAAGATCGCCGCATCGGGATCGGGCTTTCCGAGAATCTCGGCGGTGAGGATCTCCGCGGCGAGTTGACTGTGGGTGATGCCGTTTCCCCCGAAGCCGTGGGCGGAGTAGATCCGCTCCGAACCCGGAGCGCGACCGATGAACGGCAGCCCGGTGGAGGACGAACCGAAGGCGCCCGCCCACGCATGGGTGAGTTCCCAGCCGATATCGGGTAGGAGTCTCGAAACCTTGGCGAGAATGGTTCGCGCCTTCGTTCGCAGGAGCTTCCGGTCTTCGTGGGCGGTGGCCGAAGGCTCGTCCTCCCCTCCGGCTACCAGCGTTCCAGCGGGCGTTGTGCGGAGGTACAGGTAGGGATCCGACCCCTCCCAGACGACGTGCTGGGAAGCCCAGGCGGGCAGAGGAGAGATCGGCCGGGCGGCCACTGCCCAGGTGGAGTCGATGGAGTGATCCGCAGATTCAACGAATGGCGGGACTTCGTACCCGGTGCAATAGACGAGCGTGTCCGCCACGACTACGCTCCCGTCGCCCATGCGCGCCTCGACGCCGCTTCTCATCTCCTCGACGCTGTCGATCTGCACCTGTGCGTGGATCTCTCCTCCCAGCTTATCTACCCTGCGCAGCACGCCGGCGGTCAGCTGCACGGGATTGGCGGAGGCAGATCCGTCGCTTAGGATGCCGCCATCGCGCCTCAGGCCGAATTGCTTCCACAGGTCTCTCCGGCGAAGGAAGCTGCTCGGCAGGCCCGCTGCTTTCCGCGCTTCCATCTCAAGCTCCAGGTCGACCGCGGAGTACTCCCTTCCCGTGAGGTAGAGGCTCCGCTTTTCTCGAAACCCACACGGGATCCGCTCCCTCTCGATCAACTCGGCAAGGCTCTGAACCGCTTGATAGGAGCGCTGCCACGCACGGATGGCGTCGTGCTTGCCGATCTTCCCCGAGAGCACACTCAGGGGGAGATCCAACTCGAACTGGAGAAGAGCCGTACTGTACTGGGTACTTCCCGTGATGGGCGGGCGCCGATCGACCACGATGACCTGGAGGCCGGCTCGTACCAGGGCAAGCGCCATGAGCGCCCCGCTGATCCCGGCACCCACCACTACCACCCCCGTGTTCGATTTCGAAGGGAGTGGCGTATACGGGACCGAAGTACCATAACCTCCACTCCAGGGCGAGACCCCCGTACTGAGGTCTCGCCATGGCGTGGTCGGGGAGGCCGCCACCTCAGAACTCAGCTCAGAATTCCACGGTGCCGGTCACATCATCATCGTCAATCGAGTCGTTGTCACCGGAAAGGACCCGTTTCGCCAGCGAGATCAGCGAGCCGACCTTGCCTCCGGGGGTGTCCCAATATTCGGCGTCTTCCACATCGACGCGGAGGACGCGGATCTCGGGATCCTCAGGTCCATCGAACCAGGCCTTCAGCATGGGACTCCAGAACTCTTTGATCCTCGCACGGTCGTTCAGAACCTCTGCACGCCCGGAAACCGAAACGTAGCTTTCGCTGGAGGGAGACGCGTACCCAATATTGACCCTTGGATTGCCCTCTATTTCCTGCACTTTCCGGCATCCCCGCGATGTCAGAAACCACAGCGTGCCATCGAATGGGGCTTCCTGAGTCCACATAGGCCGGCTACGGGCGTGTCCTTCTTCGTTCATGGTCACGAGCATGGCGACCCGGATATCCTTCACGAGATCTTCGATCTTCTTGATGCGCTCTGGGCGAGTCATCGACTTCATGGCATTCTCTCCTCCGAGTTCCGGCCCCCGTCTTTCCCGTTTTCGACGGGGATACGGGTAGCAGCAAGCAATACCTATGCCAATGCCTCGCATCTTCGGTGGAGACGGCCACCGCATGCCAATGGAGGCGACGGGCACGAGGTGCTCCAACTCGCCCGGGGACCGCTGCTTTCCGATGTCTACCTCCATCCCCCGGTCCGCAAGGACCTAGCCCATTGGAAGTACCTCCTTTCCCATCTTCCGGAGCGATGTCGGCCGGAGCGGACCGTCTTCATGTTGCATCGAGTTGGCCAACACCTTAGGCTCGATCCCCACGCACATCGAAGGAGAGGGACCCGCATGAACATCTCGCTTCTGGGGCTCGTGCTCCTGATCTTGATCGCAGCCGTGTGCGGCGCAGTCGGAAGGGCGATCGCCGGAGGCGTCCCCGGCGGGCTCATCGTGTCGATCGCCCTCGGCTTCATCGGGGCTCTCCTGGGGCCTTGGATCGCGGGGAAGCTCGGCCTCCCGGAACCCTTCATGGTCACCGCCGGTGGCCAGACGTTCCCCATTCTGTGGTCTATTATCGGAGCCGCGCTCTTCGTCGCGGTGATT
>JBBSOM010000552.1:0-3207 GCA_038259715.1 Longimicrobiales bacterium | reverse complement strand
GGTGGGTGTGCGTGTGCGGCAACCCCAGGTACATCGAGGTGATGGTGGCCGCGGGGAAGGCGGGCAGCACGTTGGCGATCGGGTTCGTCAGATTCGCGAAACCGCCGTTGATGGCGTCGCCCACCATGCCGATCGCGCCGAAGGCGTTGCTCACGACCGACTGCACGCGGCGGGCGGTGGCCACCGCCGCCTGTGCCTGCGTCGGCATGCGGCCCGTCTGCGCGTTCGGCTGCGGCGGAGGGGGGGTCACGAGCTGTGTCACCGAGTCGCTCATACCCTTCCACCAGTTGCCGCTCACGCCGAGATCGGCCGCGGGTGCGGCAGCCGGGGCCGCCGCATCCGACGAGGGCGGTGGCTGCGACGCCAGATGCTGATCGACATCGGCGTTGATGCCCGCGAGTCCGTTACCCATCAGGACACCGCCGGCGGCGTGTGAGCCTGTCGCTGCATCTCCGCCTGCGCCGCGTAGTCCTGCACCCGGTGGTAGTGACCCGATAGGCGCAGCAGCATCGTGCGCCGCGGCTCGAGGATCCGGAGCTCGTCCGCCACCCCGGCGCCGGCGTGCCACTTCTCCACCGCGTCCTCGACCCTGCCCTGCGCGTAGAGGCACACGCCCAGGTTCTCGATCGCCCGAAGCCGGGTATCGGCGTCGCGCGCCGCCATCGCCAGCTTCTGCGCCGAATCGTAGTACGCCTCGGCCTCCGCCCAGTGCTCGAACGCCATGTGTTGGTTGGCGAGGTTCAACGTGACGTTCAGCATGATCGGCACGGGTAGCGGCGACATCGAAGAGGCGGGCACGAGCGCTTGTTCGAAGCAGTGGATCGCCGCGTCGGGGTTGCCGATGCGCGCGTGCGTCTCGCCAAGCGCGTTGAGCACCATCGCGGTCATTCCGGGGTTGCGCGTGCCCAAGTAGTACTTGAGCAGCACGGCGTGCTTGGCGAAGGCGTCGCCGAACCGCTGATGCCCGTAGTCCACGCCCGCCGACATGAAGAGGTTCTGCAGGCGCAGGTCGAGTGGGAGCGTAGGATCGGCCGCCTCCTCCTCCAGCGCGCGCTGCATTGCAGCCTGGCTGAGGTCGGGATCGTACCAGGCGATGCGCGGGATGCTTTCGAGCGCCGCCTGCAGGTGGGGCTCCGCCGGTGTGCCGCGCACGTATACTCGCATGTGGTGGCACCAGGGATTCGGGAACTCGTGCTGCAGCAGCTCCCACATCAGCGCGGCCCACCCGGGTGGGTCGGCGATCTCGAGCGGCACGAAACACCACGCGGTGAGCATGCCCCCGGGGTCCGGCCTCAGCTCACGCGAGAACTCCATGAGCTCCCGCAGGCGGATCGAGGGCCGGCACGAATCGTCGAGCAGCGGCTCCGGCAGCTCCGGCCAGGTCTCGAACCCCTCGTTGCCCATGGCCATGCGCACCGCGCCGTGCTTGACCGCGAAGGCGTCCACCGCGCTCGACACCCAGCTCGCGGCGTCGGCGAAGCGCTCGCTCACCATCCAGAACATCTCCGACGACGCCCCCTCGTCGATCCCCTCGAGCGACTTGAGGATGACGGGGCACTCCTCGTCCCGGCAGCGTACGACCAGCGCGATCTCGTCACGCTGCTCGACGAACGCCTGCAGGCGCGCCGTGATGCCATCGAGAAGCTTCTGCATCGTCTACGGGTGCTCTGAGTGTCCTTACCGGTGCCGCGTTGAGCCCACCCCTTCGCCAGCGTCAGGCAGGAGCGTGAAGCATAGGCGGGGTCGGTGAGCGAGGCCAGGATTTCACGCGAGTTCGGCCGCGGCGCGTGCGCGACGTACAACGCGCGAAGGCATACCCGCGGGTCCCAGGGGACCCTACGTTGTCTGATGACGTTCACCCAGGTGTAATCCCCCCACAACGAACACCCCGATGCGGCTACCGTCCCCCCGCGCACTGACGGTCACGGCCACTCTTCTGGCCGCCCTCGTACTCCTCCCGGAGCGGGCGCAGGTCGTTTCAGCCACCACAGGTGTTCCACTCGAGGGGGTCCACCTGGGCCTTCCCTGGGCGTACCTGCTCCTCGCCCCGATCACAAGCACGCTCGACTACCTGACGCTGCTGACGCCACGCAGACACGTGCTCGTCCTGTGCACGCTGTTCGCGGCCTACGCGATCTGGCGGACGGTGCGCCTGGCCACGCTCCGGCCCACGCTTCGGCCCACGCGCCGGCGCACGCACCGCCGGCCCATGCTCGTCGCGCTCGAGGCCGGAAAGCTCGTGCTGTTCACAGGTGTGCTCGCGGCGTTCTACGGCTTCGGCGGGATCGGACCGCGCCCGATGGCTCACCTCGTGGTCGACGATCCGGACCTCGTGGCCATTGATTTCCACAGCCACAGCGAGGCCAGTCATGACGCTCGCGCGGGCTTCACCGTCGCGCGCCTGTCGGAGTGGCACCGGTCCGCGGGCTTCCATGTGATGTATCTCACGGACCACGACAGCACGCGGGCCGCGATCGAGGTGGAGCGAACCAATCCGGCCGTCGCGGGCGACGGTCTGGTGGCGTTCTCCGGACGCGAGGTCGTCTTCAGGAACGAACACGTCATCGCGCTGGGAACGGACGACCCGAGGGAGTGGGAAGCGCTCCCCGCGACATCCGATCCGTGCATCCCCATGCCGCTTCTGATCCAGACCATTCCCGAGGACCTGTCGCGCGTCCCCCTTGCGATCTGCCCGGACGGGACAGGAGGGGTGCAGGCCATCGAGTTGGTGGACGGCGACCCCCGCGGTCTCGCTCAGGGAGCGCGGGATCGGGCGAGCATCCTCTCGCTCGCGGACAGCCTGGGCCTGGCCATCGTCGCCTCGTCGAACCTGCACGGCTGGGGCCGCACCGCTTCCGGGTGGAGCCTGATGCGGGTTCCCGGGTGGCGAGCCATGACCCCCGCACAGCTCTCGGCTCGGATCGAAGCCGACATCCGCACACATCGAACCACTTCGGTCGTACCCGTGATCCGACGGATCGCGTACACCCGGTCCCACAGCTTCGGGCCGGCCGCCGCCATGATGTTGCCCATCGACGGCTTCACCCTGCTGAGCCGATCGGAACGCGTCGCGTGGATCCTTTGGACCTGCCTGGTCCTGGCTCTCCTATCGACACGGAACCGCCGCGGGGGACGCGACGCCCGAAGCAGCCCGTAGGACCGAGCGTTCCCAACACAAAACCGGGCCCAGGGGAACGCTCCCCCCGG
>JBBSOM010000551.1:0-3210 GCA_038259715.1 Longimicrobiales bacterium | reverse complement strand
GCCGCGCGCGTGCCCCGCGGAGCCTCGACGTTCACCAGGAGCTGCTGCGGCGGCATCTTCTCGGGGAAGAACTCGATGCCGGCGTTGAAGAAGCCGAACGCGACGACCGTGGCCACGAAGACCGCGGCGGTTCCGGCCAACATCGTGAACCGATGGTCGAGCGCCCACCGGAGGCGGCGCTCGTACATGCCGATGACCGCCGGGAGTACCTTCTCCTGGAAGTGGAGCGCGGCGCCGGAAAGCACGTAGCGCTGCAGCGCCCATGCGCCCACCGCGGTCAGGGCGAGCAACGCGGCGGTCAGCGGGTTCGCGCCCGCGGCCAAGAGGAAGGCGAGTCCCGCCAGACCGATCAGCGTCCAGCGCGCGGCAGGCCGCATCGGCTTGGTGGGCGTGCCATCGAGCTTCATGAACATCGCGCACAGCACCGGCACGATGATGAGCGCCACGAAGAGCGAACTGGTCAGCGTCACGATGAGCGTGAGCGGGAGGAACTTCATGAACTCGCCCGTCTCGCCCGGCCAGAACATCAGGGGCGCGAACGCACCAAGCGTGGTCGCGGTGGACGCGATGACCGGGATCGCGACCTCACCCGTGGCCTTCTTGGCCGCGAGGGTGCGGTCCCACCCCTCCTCCAGATAGCGATAGATGTTCTCGACGACCACGATCGCATTGTCGACCAACATCCCGAGCGCGAGGATGAGACTGAAGAGCACGACCATGTTCATCGTCACGCCCTGGATCTTCAGCACGATGAAGCTGAGGAGCATGGACGCCGGAATCGATACGCCGACGAACATCGCGTTCGACACGCCGAGGAAGAACAGCAGGATCCCGACGATGAGGAGGAGTCCGGAGAGAATGTTGTTCTCCAGACTCGAGACCATCATCTCGATCTGCTTGGACTGGTCGCCGGTGATGTTGACCTGGGTCGTGGGCGGGAACTGCGGACGCATGTCCTCGATAGCCGCCTTCACCTGCTCGGCCATCTCGATCACATTGGCGCCCGACCGCTTCACGACGTCCAGGGTCACGACTTCGTTGCCGTTCATGCGAGCGTAGCTGTCGCGCTCCGCGAAGCCGAAGTCCACGGCCGCGAGGTCACGGACGTAGATCGGCCGGCCGTCCTTGACCTTGACCACCAGGTCCTCGATCAGCCTCGGATCCTGGAACTCGCCGTCGACGCGCACCAGATACTTGGAGTCGCCGACGTCGATCGACCCGCCCGGGATGTTCACGTTCTCGTTCCGGACCGCGTCCACGACGTCGTTCATCGCGAGCCCGTAGAACTTCAGCTTGTCCAGGTCCACGTCGACCTTGACCTCCCGCTCCAGGCCGCCGCGCAGGTCCGCGCGCAGCACCGACGGGATCTGCTCGAGGCGGTCCTGAAGGTCCTCTCCCAGGTCTTTCAGCCGCACGAGGCCGTACTCCCCGGAGAGGTTCACCGACATGATCGGGATCTCGGAGAAGTTGAACTCCTGGATGGCCGGATCGTCCGCGTCGGCCGGCAGATCGCTCTTCGCCAGGTCGACCTTCTCGCGGACCTTCTGCAGCGCGTCCTCGAGGTTCACCGTGGATTTGAACTTGGCCACGATGTTCGAGTAGCCCTCGATCGAAGTGGACGTGAGCTCGTCCAGCTCGGAGATCGTCGAAAGTTCGTCCTCGAGCACACGGGTGACCTGCGACTCCATGTCCTTCGGCGAGACCCCCGGATAGGTCGTGGCGACCCCGATCATCGGGATCGCGATTTCCGGGAAGGACTCCTTGGGCGTGGACCGGTAGGCCAGCACGCCCATCACAGTGATGATCGCGAGCAGCACGAGCATGCTGGTCCGGTGTTCCACCGCGAAGCTCGTGGGACCGAATTCCTTGAAGCGTTCCAGGAAGCGGATCTCTCCACCGCCCTCGCCCGACTCGTTCTTTCCGGTGTTGCCGTTTTCTGAGCTCATCATCCTCTCCGTCGTCGCCCGCGGCTACCGCCGGGTCCCCACGATGTTCACGCGATCTCCGTCGGCCACCGATTTCTGCCCCACGACGATCAACCGGTCTCCGGGCTGAACCCCCGACTCCACCACCACCATGTTGCGTTGCGTCGGCCCGACCACGATCGGCCGAACCCGCGCGACGGTGCCGTCAGCCGTGTCCTCGGCGACGAATACCACGTATCCGTCCTCGACCCGCACCAGGGCGTCCTGAGGAACGACGATCGCGGCAGCGAGGTCCCGCCGCGCGACGGAGACCGTCGCGACCATCTCCGGTTTGATCAGCGCACCGGTATTGGGCACCACCACCTCGATCGGAAACGTCCGGTTGCTCGGATCCACCGTTGCGCCGACGTACGTGATCTTCGCCTTGAAGACCTTTCCAGGAAGTACGTCGAGGGTAACTTCGGTTTCGGCGCCCTTGTGGACGTCGGCGGCATACCGCTCAGGCACGCCCGCGACGACCTTCACCGGATCCAGGTCCACGACGCGACCGACCACCTGGCCGGGCGCGACCATCGAGCCGACCTCGACGCTGCGACGATCCAGCACACCGTCGAAGGGGGCGCGGATCGTCGTGCGCGCGAGGCGCTCTTCGAGCCCTTTCAGGTTTGCCGCGGTCTGCTCGGCGGCGAATTTGGCCTCCAGATACGCGATCTCGGAGCCGACCTGATCCTCTTCGTAGAGGCGCTTGCGTCGGTCCCACGTCTGCTGGGCCAGGTCCGCCTGGGCACGGGCCTGGTCCACCTGGGCGGACAGGAGACCATCGTCGATCTTGGCGATGGCCTGTCCCTTCCGGACCCGCGTGCCTTTTTCGGCCAGGATATCGCGGATCTTCCCGCTCTCCTCCGCCGATACCTGCACGTCCTGGTTGGCCGTGACCGACGCGGTCAGCCGGATCTCTTCCACGAACGGCTGCGCCGCAAGGTCACGCACCTCGACGTTGATAACCCGCACGAAGTCCGCCGCGCTCGTGCCTTCCGCATCGGCTTGTGAGCTTCCGCAACCGGCCGCCGACACCACCAGCGCAAACGCCAGCCCACCCCAAATCCACCGTCCGTTCATCGTCTTTGTCTCCAAGGTCGCACTGTATGGATCATCTGTTCACCGGGCCCCGACCCGCATCCACCAGCGGGACCTGCCCCGTAGCTTCGTCGAGCCTGGCCCGCGCGACCAGATAGTCGTAGACCGCCTGCGCGTAGTTGAATTCACTCTGGCGGAGCGCCACCTC
>JBBSOM010000550.1:0-3211 GCA_038259715.1 Longimicrobiales bacterium | reverse complement strand
TTCGATCCGCCAGGCGATCTGGAACGTGGACCCCGGTCTCCCCGTTCCGACCGTGGAGCCGATGTCGGGCCTGGTGCAGCAGTCCGTCGCGGGGCCGCGCTTCAACCTCCTGGTGATGGGCGTCTTCGGTTCCGTGGCCCTCGTGCTCTCGCTCATGGCCATCTACGGACTCGTCCTCTTCGGCGTACGCCAACGCACGCGGGAGATCGGTGTGCGTATCGCACTGGGCGCACGTCCCGAATCCGTGGTCGCACTGGTCCTCCGGCGCGGCGTGCTGGTCGCGGCCGCCGGCGTGGTCGGCGGGATGGTCCTGTCGCGCGGGCTGGCCGGCTTTCTCGACACGCTGCTCTTCGGGACGGAGAGCTTCGACGTGGCCATGCTGGGCGCGGCGGCCCTGGTCGTGATGATCGCCGCGACCGCCGCGACGTGGATTCCAGCGCGACGCGCGACCCGTATCGATCCCAGGGAGGCGCTGACCTTGGAGTGAGAGGATGGCCGTCGACTCCGAGCGAGGTTGGGGACCAAGGGTTCATCGACGCGCATTTCGGTACTCGGCGAGCATGTGTTCCAGCCTGATGGGCGGGCGGCCCAGGAGCTGTTCGAGCGTCGGATCCACTGCGGCAAACTCGCCCGCGCGGGCGGCCCGGTACATGCCCAGCGTGATCCCGATGACACCAGGGAGCGCACCATCGGCCGCCATGCGCGCTTCCTCGTCCTTGTCGGCGACGGTCTCGTGCTTGATCAGCCGTCCGTGCAGGTCCGTGAGAATGGACGCGACATCGTCGAAGTCCAACGCCTCGCTCGCGGTCAGGGGCGGGGTGGGGCCATCGAACCGTCCTTCGTGCGTCAGAACCTGTGCCGCGGCGGCGGCCAGATCGTCGTGCGTGGTCCACGACACTTTGCCGTCCTGCGGGGTCGCAACCACGCGGGAGGAGGCGGCGTCGCCGACGATCATCGGCACCGTGCTCGCGTAGAAGCCGTTGCGTAGTGCCGTCCAGGCCAGGCCCGACGCGCGGGTTGCCCCACGGAGTCCCTTGGTCCGGGAACTCGGCCAAGAGGTCCGCACGCTCGAGGAAGCCATCGAGAATTCGGTCGTCGGCGCTGGGACGGTCACGAGCGATGAACTCGAAGATCTCTCGGACTTGAGAACGGGCCCGCTCCGACCACCAGACCCTCACCCACCACCGCGAGACCGGACGATCTCGCGGACTTCTTGAACCACCTGGTCATGAGGAACGCCACGGCCCTCGGCCAACTCCCGTTCGGATACCTGGATATCGCGCAGGATCTCGAGTTCTTCGACCAATGCCTCGTAGTCTGCCGCCCCCAGGAGAACTGCGGTGCCTCTGCCGTGCTGGGTCAGAACGAGCGGCCGACCTGTTTGGCGAACCTGGTCGACGAACGAGGCCACGTTGGCTCGGAAGGCGGTGAGAGGCTGAATGTCCTCAGTCGGCTTTACGGTTGACATGCTGCGGCTCCCATGTACGGTATCATGTACCTGATACTGTACGTATCCCAGCGGCACCGCAAGAACTCAGGAAGAGGGCTGCCTCAGCACTCGAGCCACCCGAGCCCGTTCGACACCGAGCGAGTCCGCCTCAACCCACGCAATGAGATCGCCACGGATCGACGGCGCAACGCTCTCCAGATACTCGAAGCCAGGCAGAGTGCCCATGAGGACGCCACCGGAATCGAACACATCCCACACGAGTCCCTTTGCCGTGTAGGCTTCCACCCACAAATCGCCGCGCGTATCGACGAGCACGTTACGTATGGCAGGCTTCAAGGCAGGCCGCGACACCCCGCTCGGGTCGCATTTGGCGTCCGTCCACTGGTCCCGGAACTCCTGATACTCGGCCCTGGCCTCGTCCCACTCAGCGTCCGAAATCGGCGCGCTCGGCCGTGCATACTCAATCGTCCGAACGGTGTCTCCTTGCGCGTCCAGTTCGGCGATGTGGTACTCCTCCGTCCACACCACGTAGGTCAGGCCCCGTCCAGCCGGCTGCTTCAGTAGCTGCCCACTGAATGGCAAATCGAAGAAGGAGATGGTTCCGTTCGGCGAGTGACAGAGAATCTGCGTAGGCTCAGGAGGATCCAGCTCGAGTCGCGGCCACGCAAACGTGGCGCTGTCGCGCCCCTGCTCCACCCACTCTAGTTCGATACCGCCGTCCGACGCTCTCGCCGACCACTGGTAGACCGCCGTATCACTCGTGGCGTAGAAGCGCATCGACGATGGGGGTCCGGAGACTCTGCCCGGGGCAGGCCTCGTCCCCAACCACTCCCCCGTCTCCGACAGCTCGGCGATCCGGCCATTGCCGAAATCGAGGGCCAGTGCCACGTCACCAACCCAGGCCAGCGAATAGATCGAGAGGAACTCCCCTGGACCCTGACCTTCTCTTCCGATTCGGCGAACCAGCGAACCTCCGGACCCGAACACGCGGATATCGTGGCTCAGGGCGTCAGCAACCCAAAGATTGCCTTGCCTGTCCGTCGAGACCGTACTGATACGCCCGAACTCGTCGGCGGCGGGCGCACCCGTCGCTGCTCCGGAGCCCACGGTTACCAGCGGGTTGAGCGACCACCGCGGCGCGGCGCCGAGATTGCGAACGCGCACGACGCCACCCGCCGAGTCAATTCGTTGCTCCAGCCGGCCCGACGGCTCGCCGGTGCGATCCGGGCCACAGGACGGGAGGACCAGCAGCAGTCCCAGGAGTAGCCCGCAGCCGTGGTTTCGAATCTGACTTCCCATTCTCCTCGTGCCCTCTTCCCAACTCAACTCTATCCCGAAATCAGAGCCCCAGATCCTCGCGACAAGCACGCGAGACGCACAACCAATCATCACACGTAGTCAGTGGCCAGGCTGGACCCGCGATAGTACGCCGACGCTGTCACGTCCTGGCGTGCTGGACGCCGACACCGTATCGGCGCTCGACCGTGCGGCGCGGACTCGTGCACTGTCTGCAGCGTCGCGCCGCGCCTGCCTGGCCGAGTCGGCGGCGACCACCACGGCCTGCACCGAATCGAGCACCACGCCTCGCTCGGAGACCGGGACGATCCGATCCGCGATCCGCATGGTGGGCTCCTGCACCCATCCGTCCGCCGGCTCCAACGCCGCCTCGGTGTAATGGCTCCCGGGATTCCAGAGGATCCACTCCTGGATGCCCGCGTCGTACGTCGCCTGGATCTGGGCGCGCACCTCCGGCGCATCGTA
>JBBSOM010000549.1:0-3211 GCA_038259715.1 Longimicrobiales bacterium | reverse complement strand
TTGGCCCGTACCTTCTCGCAGTTCGGCCGCATCCCCGAAGGTCCGCGTTCCCGCGTCGACCTTGGCGAACTATTGACGGCTCTTTCGACGCAGCACACATCCGACGCCGTACCCGTCCGGGTCAAGCTCGACGGCACCGTGGAAATCGAGGCGCACTATGACGCCCTCGAGCGGGCGCTCCGGAACCTGGTTCTGAACGCCGTGGAGGCCCAAGCGGACGGCGGCGAGGTGGATCTCAGCGTGCTCGTTGAAGACGGCATGGCGATCATTCGCGTGGAGGACCGCGGGCCAGGTGTGGCGTCCGAACTCCTGGATCAGATCTGGAACCCCGACGTGACCACGAAGCGGCACGGAACGGGACTCGGTCTTGCCATGGTACGACAGACCGTGGCGCACCACGGAGGCCGCGTGGGGGTCTCCAACAGGATCGACGGCGGAGCGTGCTTCGAAGTCCGCCTTCCGAAACCAAGCTGACGCTCGGAGTCTCGTGGACATCCTCATCATCGACGACGAAGGCAACATCCGTCGGATGCTCCGTGCGCTCATCGAGTCCCAAGGTTACGTGGTGCGGGAGGCGGATTCGGGGGAGGAGGGGATCAGCGAGGCGAGACAACGGGCACCCGACGTGATCCTTCTCGACCTCATGCTTCCGGGCATGAGCGGCCTCGAGGCGCTTCCACGCCTGGTCGACCTGCTCCCCGGGGTCCCGGTCGTCATGATGAGCGGCCGCGCCACGCTCTCCGACGCGGTGCAAGCCACCAGAAGCGGAGCGTTCCACTTCATCGAGACGCCGCTCGCGCCGGAGACCGTCCTGGTCACGCTCCGTGCCGCGATGGAAGTGGCGCGAGCGCGCGACCTGAGTCGCGCCCTGGCCGCCGAGATCGGGCCGGAGGCGGAACTGGTCGGAACGACGCTGTCGATCAAACATGTCCGCGAACGCGTGCGGAAGGTGGCCCCCACCGACGCCAGGGTGCTCATCACGGGGGAGAGCGGAACCGGAAAGGAGTTGGCCGCGGCCGCGATCCACGGACTTTCCTCCCGGTCGCAGGGCCCCTTCATCCGCGTCAACTCGGCGGCGATCCCCCGCGACCTGGCCGAGAGCGAGATGTTCGGCCACGAGAGGGGGGCCTTTACCGGTGCCACCGAACGGCGTCGGGGTCGTTTCGAGCTGGCTCACGGCGGCACGCTCTTCCTGGACGAGGTCGCCGACCTGGGAATGGAGACGCAGGCCAAGCTCCTCCGCACGCTCGAGAGCGGCGAAGTGGAGCGAGTGGGCGGCTCCGGCCCGATCCCGGTCGACGTACGCGTCATCGCCGCGACGAACCGGGATCTGCATGCCGAGGCAAAGAAAGGACTCTTCCGCGAGGACCTCCTCTTTCGGCTGGAGGTGGTCCCCATCCGGATGCCACCTCTGCGGGAGCGCATCGACGACGTGCCGTTGCTGGTGGAGCACGCCCTGCAGCGCTTGCGTCGCCGCCAGGGGATCCGCACTCCGCGCTTCTCGGCGGGCGGGGTCGGCGCGCTTCAGCGCCATTCCTGGCCAGGCAACGTGCGTGAACTGCTGAACCTCATCGAACGCCTCGCCATTCTCGGCTCCGGCGCGGAGGTGAACGCCGCCGATGTATGCGCGGTCCTCCCGCGGCTGACGGAGCCCGCCTCGGAAGCGCCGCCTTTTGCCGAGACGGACGCCCGGGCACTCCGGGACCGCCTAGACGACTACGAACGCGAGTTGATCTCAGGAGCCTTGCTCGTTGCGGACGGGAACGTCGCCGAAGCCGGACGGAGGCTCGTGACGGATCGGGCGAATCTGTACCGACGGATGAAGCGGCTCGGAATCCGCGAATGAGCAAGCGCGTGCGAATGCCCTACCCGAACCTCGTCCGTCTCCAAGATTATCAACACCCATAACTCCAGGTCGGACATGAATTTGCACAACACACGCGTACCGAGGCGGTCTCGGCTTCGCCCCGCGCGACGCACACGATCTGCCCCGCATGACAATCCGGACGGAGTGTGGAGGGCTGCCCGGTGGGCGGTGGGTTTGACGTGTTCGCTCCTGTCCACGGTCCCGTTGGGTGCGCAGGACCGAGGACCCGAAGAATCGAACCTCCCTCGGCAGGTTGCGGAGGAAGTGATCGCATTCGTCAACAACCCTGCGACCATTCGCCTCCAAGGTCGAGCGGATATCCCGGAGGGCCGCTCCGTCATCGGTGACGTCGCGGTTCTGGGCGGCCCGGTGACCGTGGCCGGAGAGATCCAGGGGAACCTCGTTGTCGTCAACGGGACGCTGACCGTGCATACGGGCGGCCGGGTCACAGGCGACGTGACCGTCCTGGGCGGCCACGCGGAGGTGGACTCTCTGACCGTGATCGGACGACTCACGGTCTACGACGAGCCGCTCACCTACAAGCAAGCCGGAGACCGCATCACGTACGACGACTCGCCGTGGAGCCGGTGGAGCGAGCGTCGGCGTCAGGGCCGTTCGTACCTGCTCGTTCACTCGGCCGGCAACTACAACCGGGTCGAGGGCTTCCCGGTCATGTTCGGGCCGGTGTTCCGCACGCTTGGCGATCAGTCGTTCCGGGCCGAGGCGCTCGCCATCTGGAAGTCCGAATCGGGCATCCGGCTCGCACCCCGGGAACTCGGCTACTCCCTGCTTGCTGAACAGCACTTCGGTCATGAGGGTCGCTTCGCCGCCGGTGTGTCAGCCTATTCGCGGGTGGACCCGATCGAATCCAACGGCCTGCTCGACATCGAGGCGTCTCTGGCCTCCTTCCTCTTGCACCGTGACTACCGCGACTACCTGCAGGAGGAAGGCTTCAGCGTCTTCGCTCGGTACGGCCAACCGGGCCGGGGACACCTCTTCGAGGTCGAGTACCGCGACGACACGCATTCCTTCGTGCCGGTGGGAAGCCCCTGGACGCTCAAGCACAACGACGCGCCGTGGCGACCGCAGCCGCTGGTGGCCGAGGGCCGATTCCGGAGCATCTCGGGAAGCTTCCGACTCGACCGGCGCAACGACCAGGACGATCCAACGGACGGGTGGTACGTCGAGGCTCGCGCAACTGTCGGGGTCGGGGGCAACCTGACGTTGCCCGCCTACAGGCTCTCCGCGCCGGACCCGCCGAGCATCGTGCAGTTCGAGCGCGAAGTGCCGTCGGATCTGACCACCGGATCCATCGATCTCCGCCGGTACGCACGCCTTGGCCCG
>JBBSOM010000548.1:0-3214 GCA_038259715.1 Longimicrobiales bacterium | reverse complement strand
GGGGAGATCTCCGCGGAGGTGGTCGTGGTGGATCCCCTGGGCGGTGAGGGGGTGGAAGGCCGTGACAGCTATTTCGACCTGATGCGCTTCAATGCCCGTGCGTTCGCGCGCGCACTGGCCCTGGAAGGTTCGTGAACCGACCCGATCCGCCACCCCCGGTCCTGCTGGATCACGTCTCAGCCTCCTACGACCGACGCCCCGCACTGGAGGACGTGAGTTTCGTCGTCCCGGAAGGGACGTTCACCGCGCTGATCGGCCCGAACGGCGCCGGTAAGAGCACATGCATCCGGCTGCTGCTCGGACTGATGAGGCCGGATTCGGGTCGTGTCGAAGTCTTTGGATGCGCACCCGGCCAGGACGCCCGTCCGATCGGATACGTTCCGCAGAAGGTGTCGATCCCCCGCGGCTTTCCGATCACGGTACTCGACGTGGCCCTCATGGGCCGTACCGGGCTCCTGGGGCCGGGCTCGCGCCCCAAGGCGCGCGATCGGGACGCCGCACGGGCTGCGCTCGTCCAGGTGGGTCTCGAAGATCTGGAGAAGCGGCGTTTCCAGGACCTCTCGGGCGGGCAGCAGCAGCGGGTGCTCATCGCACGCGCGCTCTGCGGCGAGCCGAAACTGCTCCTGCTCGACGAAGCTACCGCGGGCCTCGACAGCGCCGCCCGGGCCCGCTTCTACGCGCTCGTCTGTGAATTGCAGCGTGCTCAGGGGCTGACCCTTCTCTGCGCTACGCACGACCTCGACGTCGTGGGCGATCATGCCGATGCGCTCATCTTGCTCGATCGGACGATCCGCGCGCAGGGGCGGCCCTCGGAGGTGCTGCGCAGCCATGAGGTGGGTCGGGCCTACCCGCTTCCCACAGCGCACGCGCACGGCATGGATGCCGGATGAGCGACTTCCTGACGTACGGCTTCGTACAGCGCGCACTGATCACGGGAGTGATTCTCGGTGTGACGTGCGCGGTGCTCTCGTTCTTCGTCGTGCTCCGGCGGATGGCGTTCGTCGGGGTGGGCCTCTCGCATGCCGCGCTGGGCGGGGTGGCCATTGGCGTGGTTCTCGGCGTGCCGCCGCTCCTGGCGGCCGCCGTCTTCACCACGCTGGTGGCGTGGACCGTCGGCTGGCTGCGGGGGCAGAGCGAGGTGTCCGAGGACACGGCCATCGGGGTCTTCTTCCCAACCGCCATGGCGCTCGGGGTGGTCCTCATCAGCTTGTCGCCCACGTATCGGCAGGACCTGATGGGGTACCTCTTCGGCAACATCCTGGCCGTGCGTCCGGGGGACGTCCTCCCCATGGCCGCGTTCAGCGTGGTCGGACTCAGCCTGGTGGCATACTGGTTCAAGGAACTGCTCTTCCTCGGGGTCGACGAGGAGTCCGCCCGGGCCGCCGGGGTGCCCGCGACCCGCCTGCGTTTCCTGCTGCTCACGCTTCTGGCGCTGACGATCGTGGCCGCCGTGCGTCTGGTCGGGATCGTGCTGGTATCCGCCTTTCTCGTGATCCCGGCGGCCACCGGCCAGGCGGTCGCGCGGTCTCTGCGTGGGATGCTCGTGGTGGCGGTCGTCTCCGCGATCGTCTCGGTCGTGGCCGGGCTCGCGCTGTCCTGGAGTTGGGACCTGCCCTCGGGCGCCGCCAT
Source organism: Longimicrobiales bacterium (assembly GCA_038259715.1). GTDB lineage: Bacteria > Gemmatimonadota > Gemmatimonadetes > Longimicrobiales > Gaopeijiaceae > SZUA-318. The sequence continues at coordinate 1,585 of JBBSOM010000548.1, read as the reverse complement.
CGTGCTCGTGGCGGCCGCGCTCTTCTTCGGTGCGCTGGCAGTGGGGTGGAGGCGGTAGCATCCCCTCACTACGGCGCGTTCGCGCGTCGCGCATCGAGGCGTCGACAATGCAACGCGAGGGGGGCACCCGACCGACCGGCCGGATGCCCCCGTTCTGCTTCAGAGCGCAATCTCTGAGGAATTCAGTTCCTCGCGACCGTCCTCACGAAATCGGCCGCTTGTCGGCTCCACCGTAGTAGATCCCGTTGAAGAGCAGCGGGAAGACGCCGTGGGGTTGCGAGCGGAACGTGATCAGCGGCGTGAAGAGGAAGAGCTTGCCCTTCCCGAGGTCCGCTTCGATGGCGGTCACGCCCCCATCGAGGTGCTCCTGGCCCCATGCCCAACCGCTCCTCAGCGGCGTGGGTGAGTCGAACCAGGCGAGCTTCTTCACGCCCTGCTGCTCAGCGCCGGGTTTCAGCGAGAAAACCGGGCTGTGGTCGAACATCACGTCCGCATGGTCGGAGAGCCCCATCGTGATCGGGCTCGAGTGCTCGACCTTCATCTCCAGGATGGACCCCGGGATGTAGTACTCTTCGCCCGTCAGCTCGTGGCCATTCTCCATGAGCTTGTTCTCGATGGGCAGGCCTGCGAGGTATCCGATGTCGGTCGACGATCCGATCGCAATGACCGCCCCGCCCTTCCGGACGTAGTCCAGGATCTTCGGCACCGTCGTGGCGACCGTCACGTTGCCGAGCCGGTCCCGATAAGGCTCCGGGATATCGGCCGGATCCGGCGGCGAGCCGAATCCGCGACCACGACCCGCGCCGTCGCTGGCAGGGATCGCGCCGTCCTCGAACAGGAGGACGTCGTATTTGGACAGATCCTTGGTGTCGAGATCCGGCGGAAACAGAACGTCGAAGTCGAACTCGAAGTCCTCGAGGATCATGCGCGTCCACCCCGACGGCATCGAGCCGCCGTAGCGGTCCCACAGCCCGATCTTCACCGGCTGCAGAGGCATGGTCTGCCCGGCGGGCTTGCTGGCCACACCGACGAAGTTCAGGCCCTTCTCCTTGGCCAGCTTTTCGACGGTGGCCCGGTCGGTCTCGAGATAGAACGCGCCCGGCTCGAACGACTGCCCACCGGCGCTCACCGCGTTCGTGTACCACGAAGCCTTGCCACCGCTCTTGAGCACGCGGTTGACGGCGATGAACGCGTCGTTGATGTGGTCCGTGAGGTATGCTTTGGCGTTTTGGGCTCCGGCCACCTTGCCGGCCGGCGGCGATGCCAGGTCGGTCGTGACCTTCTGGAACGGGCCGTCGAAGGCGTCCACGATCCGGTCGTACTGGACGCCCATTTGCCAGGCCAACGTGTAGCCTGCCGCGTCGTAGGGAGGAATGGGCGGTCCGCCCGGATAGGCGAAATCGTTCGGGTAGTCCTGACGTTCGAACATGTCGAGGATGTGCGGACGGAAGGCCTGGGCGGTCTTCACCACCCACGAACCTGCGGGATACTTCTTGCCGGCGACCTCGAAGTCCGAGGTCGCGCTCAGGACGTCGACCCCGTTCTTCATCAACGTGTTGATGAACTTGGTCGCGGTCAGGAAATC
>JBBSOM010000547.1:0-3219 GCA_038259715.1 Longimicrobiales bacterium | reverse complement strand
GCGGAGCGCTGGCACCTGAGCTACGCCCCGGTGGCCGCCGGCTTGCTCGCGGAGATGACGGTGGAGGTCGTGCGCGACACGATCGTATCCGCGGACCTCGGGCTGAAGCGCACCGTGCTGGAGCACCTGGGCGAGATCTACGAACGCTTCGTCCTGAACACCGCCAGGTCGCCCGTATGAGGTTCCGCCTACCCTCCGACATCGGGACGTTGCCGTGGAGCCCTGAGCCCTACGGACGCACGGTGCTCGGCCGTCCGCTCGAAGTATGGAGGCCTGCGGGGGTGTGCACGTTGCTGATTCATGCGGGCATCCATGGCGAGGAAGGGGAGACGACGGTGGCGCTGTCCCGCGCGCTGCGCGCTTTGGCCGAGCGCTCGCCGCACTGCGCGGTGGTGCTCGCCGCCAACCCTGACGGCCTGGTAAGAGGCACGCGAGGCAACGCCAACGGGGTCGACCTCAACCGCAACTTCCCGACCGAGGACTGGTGCGTCGATGCGGTGAAGCACCGCTCCACGCTCGATGCCCCACGCGAGGTGGTGCTCAGTCCCGGCTCGGCGCCGGGATCGGAGCCCGAGACGCGGGCGCTCATCCGGTTGATCGACGAACTGGCGCCGCCGGCGGTCATCGCACTGCACGCCCCCCTCGCGTGCGTCGACGATGGGGAGCGGAGCCCGCTGGCTGCCTGGATCGCCGAAAGGACGGCGCTGCCCCTGGTGGCCGATGTCGGCTATCCGACGCCTGGCTCCTTCGGGACGTGGGGCGGGGAGCGCGGCCTCACGGTGGTGACGTACGAGTTCGCGATGACCGGCATCGACGACCATGTGCGACGTCAGGTCCCTGTCTTGACCGAACTCCTGGCGGGGGTCGACCCATGGTCCTGAACCTGCTGTGGATCGCGTTTTTCCTGATCGCCTTCGCCGTGGGCCTGATCCGCCTGATCTTCTTCCACGACACCGAGATCTTCACCACGATGGTGAACAGCACCTTCGAGATGGCGAAAACCGCGGTGGACATCTGCCTGGGTCTGATCGGGGTGCTCACCTTCTGGCTCGGTCTGATGAAGGTCGGCGAGAGAGGTGGCGCCGTGCGCGTGCTGGCGCGGGTGGTCCGCCCGTTCTTCCACAGACTCTTCCCGGAGCTTCCCGAGGACCATCCCGTTCACGGCTCGATCATCATGAACTTCGCCGCGAACATGCTCGGACTCGACAACGCCGCGACACCGCTCGGGCTGAAGGCCATGCAGGAACTCCAGGAACTGAATCCGGATCCTGAAACGGCGTCCGACGCGCAGATCATGTTCCTGGTCCTGAACACGTCGGGTCTCACCGTCATCCCGATCAGCATCATGGTGTACCGGGCGCAGCTGGGCGCGGCCAACCCAGCCGACGTCTTCCTCCCGATCCTGCTGACGACATTCTTCTCGACGCTCGCCGGGCTGGTCGCGGTCGCTCTCGTCCAGCGCATCAACCTGCTCGAGCGCACGATGCTTACGTACCTGGTCGGGCTCACCACGCTGGTCGGGGTGACGATCTTCTACTTTTCACGCCTCCCGGAAGGCCAGGTCGAGGTCGTGTCGAACCTCGTGGCCAACGTTGTGCTCTTCAGCGTGATCACCGGCTTCATCGCCCTGGCAGTGATCCGGAAGGTGAACGTCTACGAGGCGTTCATCGACGGAGCCAAGGAAGGCTTCGACGTGGTCATCAAGATCATCCCCTATCTGGTCGCGATCCTGGTGGCGATCGGGGTCTTCCGGGCTTCGGGCGCGATGGACTACCTCGTCTCCGCGATCGGCCGCGGCTTCCACGCGGTCGGGCTGAACACCGACTTCATCGAGGCGTTGCCCACCGCGCTCATGAAGCCGCTCAGCGGGAGCGGGTCACGCGGCATGATGGTCGACGCGATGCAGGCGCACGGTGCCGACTCGTTCGTCGGGCGACTGGCATCGACCTTCCAGGGATCGACCGACACGACGTTCTACATCATCGCCCTGTATTTCGGCTCGGTGGGGGTGAAGAAGACGCGTTACGCCGTGCCCGCCGGGCTCTTCGCCGACTTCGTGTCGATTGTCGCCGGCATTACCATCGCCTACGTGTTCTGGGGGTAGCGGCCTCGAGAGGCACGACACCTCCGGGCCGAGACACCCGGGCGGACTTCGCGGGGGGAACGGGGGATGCCGGGGCGATGACGATGTTGGTGGCGTCGGCGTTGTTCGACCCGTTCGGGTCCACCTGCCGGGTGGGCGCGAGGACCCGCACGAGGTTCTGTCGCGCTCCCGCGGGACCGACCACCTTCACGCGCAGGTTCAGCGTGTCGCTCTGTCCGGCAGCCAGGGTATCGATCGCCCACGTGCGGGAGCCCGCGTCGTAGGTGCCGTGAGACGCGGTGGCGGACAGGAAGGTGAAGCCGCCGGGTACCGTGTCCACGACCTGGACATCCGAGGCACCGAGAGGCCCTGCGTTGCTCGTGACGATCCGGAACGTCAGCGTTTCGCCCGGCCTCACTGTGGCCGTGTCCGGGTCCATCTTCACGCTGAGGTCGGCCTGCTTCACCTCGAGGGATACGTCCGCCAAGCCTCGCGGGAGGAGCCACCAGTGGGTCTGTCCTGTCTCGTCCAGGTGCGGGGTCAGGAGCCCGGTGAGCTCGCGCACCCGGATGATCGTGTCCGGTCTCACGGTCGACGGATCGGCCTGGAGGAAGGAGCGCAGCACGACCAGGACCGGGCCGCTGCCATCGTCCACGTGGAAGGTGAAGTCCCCGCCGACCGTGGCGGTGTCGAGGATCTCGGCCGAGCGCACGCGCATCAATGCCGCATCCAGGCGCCCGCCGTCCGCGCTCGCCGCGAGCGCGGTCGACCCTTGAAGGGGCTGCGGAATGGTCGCGAAGGTCACCAAGGTGAACGTGAAGGCATCGTCCAGAACCATCTGCCCGTTGTCGACCTTGGTCCGACCGAGCACGCGCAACGAGTCCCCCGTGTTGATCGGGGCCCGCGCGACGTTGATCGTGCGCAGCCACGCGTTGCCGAGCTGGAGGTGCACGACGCCATCGCTGAAGTTCGGTCGGGGGTTGAGCGCGATCCCGCTCGTGAACACGAGGCGTCCGGGCGCGGAGGCTCGGATCTCCTCGAAGGTGAGCACGGGAAAGGAGACTCCGAAAGCGACCTGGGCCGTGTCTCCTCGGCGGATCGTCAGGTCGGCGGCCGGGTCGATGGCACGCAGGGAG
>JBBSOM010000546.1:0-3222 GCA_038259715.1 Longimicrobiales bacterium | reverse complement strand
GCCTCGAGTTCGCCGGTGCCCGCGAGGGCCAGGTGGACGTCGGGCAGCCGCGGCAGCATCGCGATCATCCGGTCGAGACGTTTCTGGGCGCTCAGGCGCGTGACCGCGCCAACCACCGGTGCGTTCACTGGTAGCCCGAGCGTCCGGCGTGCCTCGTCACGGGAGAGGCCCGCGTCCCGCAACGCGATGCCGTCGTAGACGGTGGCGACGCGTTCCGCCGGGTAGCCGGGCAGCCCTCGCACCACGTCCTGGCGGATCCCGTCGGCGTTGACCAGCGCGGCGTCGATCCAGCGCCGGAACGCGAGGGCGTACGTCCAGTGCTTCCCGGGCAGGTCGGTGTCGAGGCCGATGCGGGACACCACGCGCGTCACGTGGGCCAGACGACCGGCCATGCCTCCGAGCCAGATCTTCTTGAACGTGGAGATCAGAAGTGCGTCGGGTGCGAAGCCGCGCAGTGCGCGCGCGAACATGGGCGCGTGCCACAACGCGAGATGCCCCCCGAGCACCGCGATCGAAGCGTCGACGCCCTGTTGGCGTGCTCGCTCGCGCACCGCCTCACCGTTGCAGTACAGGTGGACCTGGTGCCCGCGCGCCTGCAGACCAGCGAGGAGCAGGATGGTCCACTTTTCGCCCCCTCCATAGATCAGGGCGGCGTTGTGGGCGGCGATGCGGAGCGGTCGGGGCGACATCGTCAGCGGGGGCTCCGGGCCGGGGTCGCTCGGGGTCGGGCGGGGGCAGGCACACATCGGGTGGGGCCGGCCACTCAACCCCCGACGGAGCCCGCGGTTCCTGCCTTGGACGGGCGATCCGCTCGCATCCCGAAACGCGTCCACCCTCACACCTTGGATCCCTCGGTGCCTGCGGGGTAGATTCACCTCGTCGCGATCTGGGGCCGCGACGGCCCCCCGTGCGGCCAACCTTCGAGGAAGTTCGTGATCCGAGTAGAGCGCAGGAAGACCGTGCAGGTGGACGTCGGCGGCGTCCCGGTGGGTGGAGGCGCCCCGGTCGTCGTCCAGTCGATGACCAACACCGACACGGCGGACGTGGCGTCCACGCTGGCGCAGGTCGAGCTGTTGGCGGACGCCGGCAGCGAGTTGGTGCGCGTCACGGTGAACAACGACGAGGCGGCGAAGGCGGTCCCCGAGATGGTGCGCCGCCTCCGCGACGACGGGTATCGCACACCCATTGTCGGCGACTTCCATTACAACGGCCACCTCCTCCTCACGAAATACCCCGACTGTGCCGAGGCGCTCGCGAAGCTGCGCATCAACCCGGGCAACGTCGGAACCAAGCACCACGACGCCAACTTCCAACAGATCGTCCAGGTCGCGATCGACCATGACAAACCGGTACGCATCGGCGTGAACTGGGGCTCCCTCGACCAACGGCTCCTCACCGAGTTGATGGACGAGAATGCCAAGCTCGCCGAGCCCAAGCTCGCCGAGGAAGTCCTGATGGACGCGATGGTCGAGAGCGCGATGCGCTCGGCGGCGCTCGCGGAGGAGACCGGGCTGGGGCACGACCGCATCGTGATCTCCACGAAGGTCTCGACCGTGCGCAACCTGATCTACGTCTACCGGATGCTCGCGGAGCGGTCCGGGTATCCGCTCCACCTGGGACTCACGGAGGCCGGGCTCGGCGCCAAAGGCATCGTCGCGACCACATGCGGTCTGGCGCCGCTGTTGCTCGACGGTATCGGCGACACGATCCGCGTGTCCCTGACGCCGCGCCCCGGCGGAGACCGCGCCGAAGAGGTGCGGGTGGCGCAGCAGATCCTGCAGTCGCTCGGGATCCGGCACTTCGAGCCTCAGGTCACGTCGTGTCCGGGTTGCGGGCGTACGACCAGCACGTACTTCCAGAAGATGGCCGAGGACATCACCGGGTATCTGCGCGACAGCATGCCGGAGTGGCGGGAGGCCTATCCGGGCGTGGAGGAAATGGAAGTCGCGGTCATGGGGTGCGTCGTGAACGGCCCGGGCGAGTCCAAATACGCGAACATCGGGATCAGCCTGCCGGGCACGTCCGAGGAGCCGAAGGCCCCCGTGTACATCGACGGCAAGCATGCGATGACGCTGAAGGGCGAGGGGCTCGTCGAGGAGTTCAAGGAGATCCTGCTCGACTACGTGCAGCGGACGTACGGGGGCGCGGTGCCTGCGGAGGCCTCGCCCAAGTAGCGATCGGGCACGGCGATCAGCCGCCGTCGGGCGCCTCTCCCTGCAAATCCACACGCCGCAAGAACTCCAGCACCGCGCGTGCGTCCGATGGATCGACGGTGCCCACGACCATCATCTGGACGCCCCCGGACTGTTCTTTGAGGGCGGCGGCCACCGGATCGTTCCGCGTCATCGAGTCGGGACGCAGGATCATGGCCCGGATCCAAGCCGGATCGCGCCGCTGGGTCACGCCCGCGAGGTTGGGTCCCAGCTTGGGGGTGCCCCGCACCATGTGGCACGCCGAGCAATGAGCTTGGAAGAGGTCGGCGCCGCGCGCCGCCATCGCGGAGTCGATCGGGGTGCCGGGGCCGGGCAAGGGTGCGCTCGCCCACGCGGAGGCGCTTGCACCGAGGCTGCCACCCGAACCCCCTCGACCGACGCCCCATGCAGCCGCGCCGACCACCGTGGCGAGCGCCAGGAGGGCGACGACGAGGGGCGCCCAGGGGAGCTGCTGGGTCGATTCATGATGCATCACGGGCGTAAGGTACCCACGGATGAGAGCGACTCCAAGACGGTAGGGAGCGGGGTACGGTGCCCGGGCGCGGTTTGCGGGACGAGCGACCGATTTCTACTATTTCTATCCCTCATCTGTTGGATCCGTGCAGGCGTCGACGGCAACGCTAGCGGACCGCTACCGGGTCTCATCGGTGATCCGGTGTTGCGACATACGCCTGCCGGACGAGGCGGCACCCGCCCATACCGCGCCTGAGCGAGAAGCCATGGATTTCTCCCGACGGACCCTGAGCCTGGTCACGCTCCTTCTGGTGATCGGTGCGCTCGGCGCCGGCGTATGGTGGCGGCTGGGCGGAAAGAAGAAGGACGCCGCCGCGTCGGCGGCCCCCGACTCGAGCGCGATCGACTTGCCGGAAACGTCCGGGTCGGCCCAGTTCTCGACGAGTGTGCCCCAGCCTGTGAAGGGCGCGAAGGTCGTGCGGGACACGCTGTGGATCCGCGTCACCGCGTCCGGCCAGGCCGAGGCGTACCGACGTGCGGACCTGACGGCCCAGGT
>JBBSOM010000545.1:0-3223 GCA_038259715.1 Longimicrobiales bacterium | reverse complement strand
CGCTCCAGCTCGTTGCGGTAGATCTCGCCCAGGTCGGCGGCGAGCCGGGCCACCGAGTAGCGCTCCGCGATCCGGCGCCTGGTCTCCGCACGCACGGGGACCGGAACGGCCATGCACCGCGCCCAGCCCTCGGCGTTCGCCCCGCGTGGCACCACCACGCCCGCGCCCGCGTCATGGAGCACCTCCGCCACGCCGCCCACGTCACGCGCCACGGCCGGGGTGCCCGCCGCCAGGGCCTCGAGGAGCGCGACCGGCGTTCCTTCATCGTGCGACGTCAACGCCACCACATCCAGCGCGCTGTAGATCTCCGGCAGGTCCCGCCGCCAGCCGAGCCAACGCACGGCGTCCTCGAGCCCGAGCGAAGCCGCCGTCGACTTGAGTTCAGCCTCGCGCTCCCCGGCGCCGACGACCACGCCCACCGCTTCCGGACGGTGGCGGCGAAGCGCGGCCAGCGCGCCGAGGAAGAGTTCGTGGTTCTTGATCGGGACAAGGCGGCCCACGATGCCGACGGCGAACGCTCCGTCCGGAAGATCCATCGAGGCGCGGGCGGCCGCCCTGAAGTCGTCGCGATCCATCGACGCGAAGCGAGCCAACTCCAGACCGAGCGGGACCACGGCGAAACGCGCGGGATCCGCGACACGAAGATCTTCCGACATCTCATGAGCCTGCCGCCGCGTCAGGACCACGAGCCTCTGGGTGCCGCGCGCGAGCTGACGTTCAACCTCACGGAAGGCCCGCGTCCTCGCCGCCGAGAAGTACCCACCCCCGAGCACGTGCCCGTGGAACGTGTGGATGCGCACGGGCACGCCGGCTAGAATGGCGGCGAGTCGTCCCAGCGTGCCCGCCTTGGCGGTGTGGGTGTGCACGATGTCCGGTCGCTCGCGCCGGAAGATGCGCCACAACTCCCAGAGGGTGCGCACGTCGTCCAGATGACTGATCTCACGGGACAGGCCCGCGAGATGGGTCACCTCCACGCCGCGATCCGCCGCGTAGTACTCCATGTCGCCTTCCGTCCCGGACACGGAGCCGGCAAGCAGGCGGGTGCTCCACGCACCCTCGTTCATGGCCGCCGTCAGATTCACCACGTGCATGGCGGGCCCGCCTACGTTGAGGCGTGCGATGACGCGATGGATGAGGATCGGCGTGCTCACTCCGCCAGGGCGGCCCGCATGTGCTCGGCGGTGCTGTCGATGATCTCGTCGAGCGAGTGCGCGGGCTGCCATCCGATGGTGGCGTGGATACGGGTGATGTCCGGCTGACGGCGATCCATGTCTTCGAAGCCCTCCCCGTACGCCTCGGTGTAGGGCACCAACACCACCGGAGACGACGATCCGACACGCGCCCTCACACGCTCCGCCAGCGCGAGCATGGTGATCTCCTCTTCCGAGCCGATGTTGAAGGTGCGTCCCCACGCATCGTCGCAGCCGAGCAGGTCGACGACCGCCCGCACCGTGTCGTGCACCATGCAGAAACAGCGCCTCTGCTCGCCGGTCCCGAACACGCGGATCGGCTCACCGCCGATCGCCTGTCGGACGAAATTGGGCAGCACCATGCCCCATCTCCCGGACTGCCGGGGGCCGACGGTGTTGAAGAATCGTCCCAGGATGACGGGGAGACCCCGCTCATCGTGGTAGGCCAGCGCGAGGAACTCGTCGAGCGCCTTCGTGCACGCGTACGCCCAGCGGCGCTGCGTCGTACTCCCCATCACCCGGTCGTTCTCCTCGTTGAGCTTTTCGCCGGCCTTGCCGTAGATCTCCGACGTTGACGCGAGAAAGAGCGGAATACCGTGCCGACTGCAGCAGTCGAGCACGATCTCCGTGCCCCGAACGTTGGTGGTGATCGTGTCCACCGGCTCGTCAATGATCTTGCGGACGCCCACGGCCGCCGCGAAGTGGACGACCTGATCGCAGTGACCGACCGTCTCGTGCATCATCGGCCAATTGAGGATCGAATCCACGTTCAGGTGCAGCTGTTCGTGGTGGCGCACCGCTTCCAGGTTCTTCAGGGAGCCCGTCGACAGATCGTCCACCACGTAGACGGTGTTTCCCCGTTCGAGAAGCCGCTCGACGAGGTGGGAGCCGATGAACCCGGCACCGCCGGTCACGAGGATACGCATCGGTGTCGCTCCTGGTTTGGCCAATCGGCTGCGTGGCTGGGTCCAGCACGAACGGTGCGGCTTCGAGCGGTCGGAGGCAATGCCCGCCGGATCGCCCCTACGACATTGACACAGCGTGGCGCTCCCGCGCCAATTCACGAAGTTTTCCGTTCCCCGGGCCCGAGCCCAGGAGCCTGTTCGTGTCATCCATGCGACTCCTCCGCAACGCCTGGCTCGTCGCCGGGGTGGCCCTGGCCATCCGGGTGGCGGTCGTGTTCGCGACGGGGGAGGCCGAGCACGCCATGGGGGACACGCCGGACTACCTCGACGCCGCGCACGCCCTGGTCGACGGGACGCCCTATCCCTTTTCCCGCGGCCTCCCGTTCTGGCGAGCGCCCGGGTACCCGGCGGCCATCGCGTTGGTGTGGCGCGTGGCGCCCGGCTCCCTGATGGCCGTGCTTTTGGCGCAGTGCGCGGCCGACGTCCTCGGGCTCCTTTTCGTGGGCCGGATCCTGTCGAACACGTTCGGTCGAACCGCGGCGGCGCTCGGGCGATGGTGGTACGCCGTGTATCCGCCCTTCGTGCTTCAGGCCACCACCTTGCAGACGGAGACGTGGTTCCAGGTCGCGCTGCTCGGCCTCACATGGATCCTCTTGCCCTCTCGAGGCCGCTCGCCGGGCAAGGGCAGGATGGCCGCGGCCGGAATCGCGCTGGGCGTGGCGGCGCTGATCCGTCCGGCGGCCATGCTCCTCCTGCCCCTGTGCGTCGTCTGGCTCGCGCTCCGGGACCGGAAGCACCTGCGCTCGGTCGCGCTCCGCGCGGTCGTGATGAGCGGGACCTTCTCGGCGACCCTGCTGCCGTGGGCCGCCAGTAACCACGCTCGTTCCGGCCAATGGGTACCGGTCACGGACGCGGCATGGTTCTCCCTCTGGTATACGACCACGCCGGCCGCGGCTCGTGCGGTCTGGGAGCCACGCCAGGCACAGCCTGCGCTGGATTCGCTCCTCTACATCCAGGTTCCGTCGATGCGCGAGGGGTGGCCCCCGAACCCGAGTCGGGCACGGACGGCATTCTGGAGGGGAAAGACGCTCGACGCCGTCGCGCGCGATCCCAGGGCATTCGCCCGCT